>NZ_RQSI01000059.1:0-19309 GCF_003856955.1 Novosphingobium sp. LASN5T | reverse complement strand
CTCAATAACGCCATGTCGATCACTCCTGGATCCCCCGACAAATCAGCCAGGGGAACGATCAAAACATGGGTCAATTCTCAGTGGAAATTTATGCCCCTCCCGGGTCAACTCTCAGCGGAAATCAACACATTGGATTATCAGCGGCGAAAAGACCTGGATCAGCAACGGGGCCTATTCCGATTTCCTGATCTGCCTGTGCCGGACCAGCGACGATCCGCGCGACGGACTGACCCAGATCCTGATCGACCGCCGGGAGCATGGTTATGAGGTGCGCGGGATCGACAAGATCGCCTTCAACAGCCAGTCGACCGCACAGATTTTCCTCGACGACGTGCGGGTGCCGGTGGCCAACACCATCGGAGAGGAAGGTGGCGCGCTAAAGCGCACGCTCGCGCATTTCGAAAAGTCCCGCGCTTTCGTCGCCATGCAGGCGGTCGGCCTTGCCCGCCGCGCGCTGGAAGAAGCGGTGGCCTATGCCAAGGGCCGCCGCCAGCACGGCAAGGTGATTGCCGGGCATCAGTTGATCGCGGCGATGCTGGCTGAAATGGCAACGCAGGTCGATGCAGCGCGACTGCTGGTCCATCGCGCCGCACAATTGTTCGACGCGGGAGAGCGCGCCGAAATGGAAGCGGCGATGGCGAAATATTTCGCCTGTGAAGCCGCAGTCACCGTCGCTCGGCAGGCCGTGCAGATCCATGGCGGCAACGGGGTGACCAGGGACTTCCTGGTCGAGAAGCTGGCGCGCGAAGCGATCGTCTGCCCGATCCCCGAAGGCACCACTCAGATTCAGCAACTGATTATCGCCCGCGCGCTGACCGGCGTCGCGGCCTTTTGAATCCACAGGGAGTGAACGCATGCAGATTGCCGACAAAGTCGTGGTCATCACCGGCGGTGCATCGGGCCTTGGCCTTGCCACCGCGCGCTATCTGATCGCGGAAAAGGGCGCCAGGGTCGCGCTGTTCGACGTCAACGCCGAAGCCGGCAACGCCGCCGTGACTGAACTGGGCGATAGGGCGATGTTCGTCGCGACAGACGTCACCAGCGACACCTCGGTTCGCGCCTCGGTCGCGGCGGTGGTCGATCGGTTCGGCGCGGTGCACGCCTGCATCAACTGCGCGGCGATCCTCGGCCCTAGCAAAGTGCTCGACAAGGACGGCAAGGCCACCTCGCTTGCCCGCTTTGCCCAGATGGCGATGGTCAACCTTGTCGGCGTATTCAACGTGATGAGCCAGTGCGCCGAGGCGATGACGCGAAACGAGCCCGAAAACGGGGAGGAGCGCGGCGTGGTGATCAACATCTCGTCCGGCGCGGCCTTCGAGGGGCAGGTCGGCCAGTGCGCCTATTCGGCGACCAAGGCCGGCGTCATTGGCCTGAATATCCCTGCCGCGCGCGAGCTTGGTGCGCAAGGAATCCGGGTCAACGCGATTGCGCCGGGTCTGTTCCTCACCCCCATGGCGGCACAGGTGGCGCCCGAAGTGCTGGCCTCGCTCAAAGCCATGACCGAGGCGCCCAGACGGCTGGGCGATCCCGCCGAATTCGCGCATTGCTGCGCCTTCATCATCGAGAACGCCTATCTCAATGGCGAGACGATCCGGCTCGACGCCGCCTCGCGTTTGCGGGCGCGCTAGGCGATGAAGCTCAATTTCTGCCGGGTGATGCGCGCGCTTGCCCAACGCCATGGCGATGCCGAGGCGGTGGTCAATCTCGAGCGCGGACGGAGGATCAACTTCCGCGATTTCCACCTGCTGACCAACCGCATCGCCAATGCGATCCGTGGACCATTGGGAATCGGCCTTGGCGATCGCTTCCTGTTGATTCTGGAAAATGACAATCTGGCGCTGATGCACATGGCGATGTTCCTCAAGCAGGAAGGCACGGCGGTGCTCACCAACATGCGGGATTCGCTCGAAGAGCATCGCCGCCAGATCGAATGCGTCGCGCCAAAGCTAGTGATCCTGGAAAACCGGCTGCTCGCAACGCATCTGCCGATGCTGCGCGAAGCCGGCTGCGTGGTGGTGGCCATGGATGCGGCGGCCGATCTGCCGGCCGACGTCCAGTCCCTGCCAGACCTGATCGAAACGGCATCGGACGCGGACAACGACGTCGCGCTCGAACAGAACAGCCATATCGCCATGATGCGCTTTACCGGGGGGACCACCGGCAAGGGCAAGTGCGCGATGTACACGCCGGACAATATCATGGCCTGCCGCGACAGCTTTTTCATGCATGGCGAACTGGGCTGGGATGCCGCCACGCGCGTTCTGCATGTGGCCCCCCTCTCGCACGGTTCGGCGATGCTGTACTATCCCACGCTGTTCTCGGGCGGAACCAATATCACCATGAACGCGCTCGATCTCGATGCATGGATCGACGCGGTGGAAAGCGAACGCGTGTCGCATTCCTTCCTCGTGCCTACCGCGCTTTACCGGCTGCTGGAATTGCAGAAAGCCGCTCCGCGCAATCTGGCTTCGCTACGCACCCTGATCTATGGCGCGGCGCCGATGAGCCCGGCGAAGCTTCAGGACCTGCTCGACTGCTTCGGTCCGATTTTCGTTCAGTCCTATGGCGCGACCGAGGCTGCGATGATCATCAGCCTGCTGGGGAAGGCGGACCATCGGACCGACAACGAGGCGGCGATTGCCCGTCTGGCATCGACTGGCCGGATCACGCCGGGGGTTGAGGTGTTCATCGCCGATGAGGTGGGCAACGAACTGGCAACTGGCGAGATCGGCGAAATTTACATCCGCTGTCGCGCCATTGTCCAAGGCTATTACGGCAATCCTGAGCAAACAACTGCCGAGTTCGCGGGCGATTGCTGGCATTCGGGCGATCTTGGCCGCATCGATCAGGAGGGGTATCTCTATCTTGTCGATCGTCTGAAGGATATGATCATCAGCGGCGGCTTCAACGTCTATGCCGTGGAAGTGGAAGCCGCCCTGGCCGAACACCCGGCCGTGCTGATGAGCGCGGTGGTCGGCAGGCCGCATCCTGAATGGGGCGAGGCGGTGCACGCCGAAATAGTCCTGCGCGAAGGGGCAGGTGTCGCCGAACGGGAATTGATCGACCACGTCAAAGACCGCCTTGGCAGCTACAAGGCGCCGAAGTCCCTTGCATTCGTGGATACGCTGCCCCTGTCGCCAGTAGGGAAGGTACTCCGTCGCGAGGTTCGGCAACGTTACTGGGGAAATAATGCCCGATTGATCAACTAGAGGCTGTTTTGGACTTGTGAGGAATGGTCGCTGATCGCGCCATACCTGACGCTTAAGCGAGAGGATGCGGGGCAGCGTGAGCACAGCCTTCGTGAAGTTTTCAACGGCCTGCGCTACATCGTAAAGACGGGTGCGCCATGGCGCTGGATGCCGAATGATCTGCCGCCTTGGGCAGGCCATCACCGGCGACACGGTCGATATCGCCTATGTCGATCAGGGCTATACCGGCGCACGGGCAGCCAATGCCGCAGCCGCCCATGCATCAGGCTGGAAGTCATCAAGCTGCCTGAGGCAAAACGGGGCTTCGTGCTCCTGCCACGTCGCTGGGTCGTCGAGCGTTCCATCGCGGGGGCATCCGAGGGTTGCGCATGGCGGGCACCCGTCGCATGGTCGCGCTTCGCCCTGAAAGTATCTGCGGCGTTCAAGGAGTTGCCATGAAATCTGCGGGGCGTTCCCCATCGTTGCTGTTGCGTTTCCTGCAGAGCGAAGCGGCTGGCGGCGTGGTGCTGATGCTGGCGGCGGCAATGGCGATGGTGATTGCGAACGGGTCGCTGGCCGACGCCTATTTCCACCTGCTGCATGCCGAAACCGGGCCGGTGCTGAGCGACAAGCTGGGGCCGATGACCGTTCACTTGTGGATCAACGACGGGCTGATGGCGATCTTCTTCCTGTTGGTGGGGCTGGAGATCAAGCGCGAGTTCGTCGACGGGCGGCTGGTCACCTGGCAGCAGCGGCGGCTGCCGTTCCTGGCGGCGCTGGGCGGCATGGCGGTGCCGGCGGCGTTCTTCCTGCTGGTATCCGGCGGCCATCCCGATTTGCGCGCCGGCTGGGCGATCCCGGCGGCGACGGATATCGCCTTCGCCATCGGGGTGATGGCGCTGCTGGGCAACAGGGTGCCGACGTCGCTCAAGCTGTTCCTGACCACGGTGGCGATCGTGGACGACATGGGGGCGGTGGTGATCATCGCCGTGGCCTATACCGCCAGCATATCGTGGCTGGCGCTGGCGGCGGCGGGCGGGATATTCGCCGCGTTGATGGCGCTCAACCGGATGGGGGTGCGCCATCTTGCCGTCTATCTGGCCGGCTTTGCGGCGCTGTGGCTGGCTATCCTGATTTCTGGCGTCCACGCGACGATCGCCGGCGTTCTGGCGGCGCTGACCGTGCCGATCGTGGCGACGCCCGGCGCGCCCGATGCCGAGGATTCGCCGCTGCACCGGCTAGAACATGCGCTGCATCCGGTTTCGGCCTGGTTCGTGGTGCCGGTGTTCGGGCTGGCCAACGCCGGGATCGCATTGGGCGGAAGCGGCCTGCACGCGCTGGGCGATGCGCTGCCGCTCGGCATCATCGCAGGGCTGTTCCTGGGCAAGCAGGCGGGCATTTTCTCGGCGATCTGGCTCTCGGTGAAGGCGGGCATCGCGCAGCGCCCGCGCGGGGCGACCTGGTTGCAGGTCTATGGGCTTGCCGTGTTGTGCGGCATCGGGTTCACGATGAGCCTGTTCATCGCCATGCTGGCCTTTCCCGGGGCAGCGGCGTTGATCGACGAAGCGAAGCTGGGCGTGCTGGCCGGGTCGGTGTTGTCCGGATTGCTAGGCTTCGCGATCCTGCGCCTGGCACCGCGCGCCGCCGACCAGGCCAGCGTCGAGAACGATCTGGCGCGCGAGATCGACGAAGATGGCGACGTCAAGACGCTGTGACGGTGCGGCTCAGCCGCTGAGGTCTTCCCGCAGCGCATCCTGCGCTGGCGCGCCTTGCCGTTCGAGTTCGTCCAGCGTGGCGAGCGCCATCGCGCGGTAGGCCGGCAGCACAGCGGGACAGGCGCGACGCATCGCATTGATGTGGCCGCGCACCGTATCGGCATCGCCGCGCAGAAGCGGGCCTGACAGGGCGGAAAACCCACCGGTAAGGCTGTTTTCGAGCGATGCCTGAACCAGAGGGGTGAGAAGGGCGCCGGGAGTGTCCACGCCGGCCGCGCGCAAGGCAGCGGAGGCGCCCGCAATCAGCGTGACGAGGTGATTGGCCGCGTGCGACAGGGCGGCGTGGTACAGCGTCCGATGCTCCTCGGCGATCGGGACCGCGACGCCGCCCAGCATAGCGACGACTTCCCGAGCCCTGGCGTCTGCCCGTGAATCGGCCGCCGTGATGGCGAACGGCGCACCGGCCATGCGCCGCACTTCCTGCGCGGGATCGCCGGTGAAGGTCATGGCGGGATGGATCGCGGCGGTCAGTGCGCCTTTCTCTCGCAATGGTGCCAGCAGCGCAGCGCCGCTGCGTCCGCTGACGTGAAACACGAGCGGCGCGTGGGAGCACGCACCGCCAAGCGCGAGTTCTTCGACGAGCGCAGCGATGGCATCGTCCGCCACGCAGATCGCAACCACGTCCGACCGGGCCATCAGCACGGCGCATGTCTCGGCCGTTTCGACACCGGCGATGGCAGCGAGTTTATCGGGCGAGCGGCCCCACATCGTCACCGTGGCGTGGCGGGCAAAGCCCAGTGCCAGCGCGCGCGCCACACGGCCGGCGCCGATGATGCCGATGCGGCGGATGGAGGGTGCAAATGCCATCCGCCCGCCTTAGCGTGTCAGGGCGCGTCGTTCCATCGCCCGCCGATCGCCTGGACAAGCGCGATCGCGGCGGTCTGCTGGTCGACCGTGGCCTGGATCTGCGTCTGCCGGGCGCTGAGCGAGGAGGTTTCGGCGACGATTACCTGGGCATAGTCCACCGTGCCGCTGCGGTACTGGTTGGTGACGATCGCCTCGGCCTTCGTGGCGGATTCGCTCGCTTCGGCGCGGCTGCGCGTGACCTCCGCCAGGAAGCGCGTGGCGGCAAGGTTGTCCTCCACCTGCTGGAACGCGGTCAGCACCGTCTGGCGGTATTGCGCGGCGGTCTGTTCGTATTGCGCGCGCGCCTGCACCACCTGCCCGTGGCGCGCGCCGAAATCGAGTAGCGTCATCGCGCCGCTGAGGCCCAGCGACCACAGGCTGGTGGCGGCGGAGAACAGCTGGCCCAGCGAACTGCCGTTGGTGCCGGCGCTGCCCGAAAGCGAGATTTGCGGGAAATAGGCGGCGCGCTGGATGCCGACATTGGCGTTGGCGGCGGCGACACGGCGTTCGGCGGCGGCAACGTCGGGCCGGCGTTGCAGCAGCGCGCCGGGCAGCACGCCGGGCACGTCGGGCACCACCGGGCGCCAGTTCGCTTTTGCGATGGCGAAAGTTGAGGGATTCTCGCCGACGAGCACGGCCACGGCGTGTTCCAGCACCGCGCGTTGCCGGCCGAGATCCTGCCGCGAGGCAACCGCGTTGCTGAGCGTGGTCTGCGCCTGATAGACGTCCGACCGGGCGACGGTGCCGGCGTTGTACTTGTTCGTGGCGATGGACAGCGCGCGCTGGTAATCGCCGATGGTGCGATCCAGCAGGTCGATCTGCGCATCGATCCCGCGCAACTGGATATAGTTGGTGGCAAGCTCCCCCTGCGCCGAAAGCGTGGCATTGGCGAGATCGCCCGCGCTGGCTTCGGCATTGGCCCTGGCCTGTGTCACTGCGTTGCCGAGCCGGCCCCAGAGATCAGGCTCCCAGCTGGCCCCGATGCTCAGTGCGTAGCGCGATGTGGTTGTCGTGCTGGAAATGCCATTGGCCGTGGTGGTGGTGCCGCCGTTGGCGCCGGTGATCTTCTGGCCGGCGAAGGTTTCAGAATGGGTGCCGCTGGCCGACGCGGTCAGGCTGGGGAACAGGCCCGATCGCTGGACCTGCACCAGCGCCCGCGCGGCATCATAGGCTGCGCGCGAAGCGGCGACGTTCTGGTTGGTGACGCTGACCTTGCGTTCCAGCCCATCCAGCACCGGATCGGCGAACAAGGCCCACCAGTCGCCGCGCGCAGCCGCGTCGGACGGGGTGGCGGGCGCCCATTGCGGGTCTTCCTTGAACGAGGCGGGGATCGCCACCGTCGTTGGCGGGCGATAGGTCGGGGCCATGTTGCACCCGGCAAGCAGCAACGCGGGAAAGGCGGCGAGGATGGCGCGGTTCATGCCGGGGCTCCGGTGGAAAGCGAAAGGGCGGGCGCGGGCTTGCGGCGGCGGAAGCGATCGAGCGCGAGATACACGACCGGGGTGGTCAACAGCGTGAGCACCTGGCTGGCGACCAGTCCGCCGAAGATGGCTACGCCCAGCGGCCGGCGCAGTTCCGCGCCATCACCGAAACCGATCGCCAGCGGCAGCGCGCCCAGCGCGGCGGCGAGCGTGGTCATCAGGATCGGGCGGAAGCGCAGGATGCACGCCTCGCGCACGGCTTGGGCCGGCGTCAGGCCGTGGTTGCGTTCGGCCTCCAGCGCGAAATCGATGATCATGATCGCGTTCTTCTTCACGATGCCGATCAGCAGGATGATGCCGATCAGCGCGATCAGGTCGAATTCGCTGCCCGTGGCGATCAGCGCGATCATCGCGCCGACCCCGGCCGAGGGCAGGGTGGACAGCGCGGTGAGCGGATGGATCGCGCTTTCGTAGAGGATGCCCAGCACAATGTAGATCGCCACCAGCGCGGCCAGGATCAGCAGCGGCATGGATGACGTAGATTGTGCGAAGACCTTGGCGGTCCCGCCGAATTCGCCGTGGACGGTGGCGGGCAGGGCGAGCGATGCCTGCACTTGCGCGATCATCTGAGCCGTCATCCCCAGCGAGACGCCGCGCGGCAGGTTGAACGAGATCGTGGCCGAAGGTTCGCCGTCCGAATGGCTGACTTGCGCGTTGGTCGATCCGGTGGACCAGCGCGCAATCGCCGAAAGCGGAGCCATGGTACGGGCGGATGTACTGACGGCGGTGCCGGAGGCGGTCGCCGAACCGCCCGATCCGGTGCCCCCGGTTCCGGCGGCGGCTGTAGCGGCTCCGGGGGCGGTGCCGGCGGGTAAGTAGATATTGGCCAATGCATCGGGCGAACCGTTGAACTGGCGCGCTGCTTCCATCACCACATGGTACTGGTTGAGCCCGGAATAGATGTTCGCCACCTGGCGCTGGCCGAACGCATCATAGAGCGTGGCATCCACGGTCTGCATCAGGATGCCCAGCCGCGCGGCGGCATCGCGGTCCACCTCGACGAAAGCGTTGGCGCCGGCATCCTGCTGGTCGATATCGACATCGGTGATGAGGTCCGGATGCGTCTTGAGCGCATCGACCAGCTTCTGCCCGGCCGCCTTCAGGGTATCGGGGCTGTCCGCCTTCAGCACGTATTGATAGGTGCTGTTGGTCTGCCGGCCGCCCGCCTGGAGATCCTGCACCGGATTGAGGAACAGGCTGACGCCGCGCACGCGGCCGAGCTTGGGGCGTAACCGGGCGATCACCTCCTGCGCCGGCGGGCGCTGGCTGCGCGGCTTGAGCGTGGCGAACAGGAAACCGCCACCCGCGCGCGATCCGCCGGCAAAGGCGACCACCGTGGCTACCGCCGGATCGCTTTTCACGATCCGGGTGATCCGCGTCATCTTGTCCTGCAGGTCGGTGAACGAAATGCTCTGGTCGGCGCGCACGCCGCCCATCAGACCGCCGGTATCCTGTTGCGGGAAGAAACCCTTCGGCGAAACGCCGATGAGATAAATGTTGAGCACCACCGTGCCGAGCAGGATCAGCAGCACGATCCCGCGATGCGCCAGCGCCCAGTCGAGATTGCGCGTATAGCGCGCCTGCGCCCAGTCGAACGCGTGGCGGGCGGTGCGCATGACCCGGCTTTCGCGCTCTTCGTTGCGGAGCAGCCGGGCCGCCAGCATCGGCGTGGTGGTCAGCGAGACGATCAGGCTGATGCCGACAGCGACCGCCATCGTCAGTGCAAATTCGCGGAACAGGCGCCCGACCAGGCCGCCCATGAAGATCAGCGGCACGAACACCGCGATCAGGCTGACCGAGATCGAGATCACGGTGAAACCCACCTCGCGCGCGCCCTTCAGCGCGGCTTCCATCGGCTTCATGCCTTCCTCGATGTGGCGGCTGACGTTTTCTACCACCACGATCGCGTCATCCACGACGAAGCCCGTCGCCACGGTCAGCGCCATGAGCGAGAGGTTGTCGAGCGAAAAGCCGGCCAGATACATCACGCCCAGCGTGCCCAGCAGCGATGCGATGACCGCGGCCGCAGGGATCAGCGTGGCGCGCCAACTGCGCAGGAACAGGCTGACCACCAGCACCACCAGCAGGATCGAGATCAGCAACGTGATCTCCACCTCGTGCAGCGAGGCGCGGATCGTCAGCGTCCGGTCGGACGCGATCGACAGGTGGATATCCGGCGGCAGCGCGGCTTGCAGGGCCGGCAGTTGCGCCTTGAGCGCGTCCACCGTGGCGACGATGTTGGCGCCGGGCTGGCGGCTGACGAGGATCGGCACCGCGCGTTCGCCGTTGAACAGCCCCATCGTGCGGATGTCTTCGGGACCGTCGGAGACTTCTGCGATGTCGGCAAGGCGCACCGCCGCACCGTTGCGCCAAGCGATGATGGTGTTGCGGTAATCCGCGGCATAGCGGCCCGCTTTGTTGGAATAGACCTGCCAGCTGTAGGTGCCGGTATCCATCACGCCGCGCGGGCGGTTGGCGCTTTCGGACTGGAGCGCGGTGCGCACGTCTTCCAGCGCGATGCCGAAGCGCGATAGCGCCAGCGGGTTGACCTCCACCCGCACCGAAGGCAGCGCCGCGCCGCCCAGCTCCACGTTGCCCACGCCCTGCACCTGGAGCAGTTTCTGCTGCACCACCGTGGAAACCGCGTCGTAGATTTCCGAAGCGCTGCGCGTGGGGGAAGTGAGCGCCAGGATCAGCACCGGCGCTTCGGCGGGGTTCGCCTTGCGGTAGCTGGGATTGGTCTTGAGCGTGGCGGGCAGATCCGCGCGCGAAGCGTTGATCGCCGCCTGCACATCGCGCGCCGCCCCATCGATGTCGCGCGAAAGATCGAACTGGAGCACGATCTGCGACGATCCGACGCCGGAGCGGGATGTCATCTCGCTGACTCCCGCGATCGTGCCGAGGTGGCGTTCCAGCGGCGCGGCGACGCTGCCGGCCATGGTGGAGGGGCTGGCGCCGGGCAGGTTCGCCTGCACCATGATCGTCGGGAAATCGACCGCTGGCAGCGGCGCGACCGGCAGGCTGAAGAACGCGCCGATGCCCGCCAGCATCAGCCCGATCGTCAGCAGGATCGTGCCCACAGGCCGGCGGATGAAAGGCGCGGAAATGTTCATGCGGCCGGAGCCGTTCCTGCCGCCGATGCCGGCGCGGGGGCGCGGCGCGCTTCGCGGCGTTCGCGCCAGTCCTCCAGCGCCAGGAAGATGACCGGTGTGGTGAACAGCGTCAGCACCTGGCTGAAGATCAGTCCCCCGGCGATGGCGATGCCCAGCGGCTGGCGCAGTTCATGGCCCATGCCGCCCCCGAAGATCAGCGGGATCGCGGCGAACAGCGCGGCGAAGGTGGTCATCATGATCGGCCGGAAACGCAGGTGAGCCGCCTGCCGGATCGCTTCGTGCGCGCCAGCGCCTTCGTGGCGCATCGCTTCCAGCGCGAAGTCGATCATCATGATCGCGTTCTTCTTCACGATGCCGATCAGCAGGACGATGCCGATGATGCCGATCACGCCCAGGCCCGAACCGGTCAACCACAGGCCCAGCAGCGCGCCAATGCCGGCGGAGGGCAGGGTGGAGAGGATCGTCACCGGGTGGACGAAGCTTTCGTAGAGCACGCCCAGCACGATATAGACCACCACGATCGCCGCGAGGATCAGCCACAGCTCGTTGCCGAGCGAGGACTTGAACGCGCTGGCCGCGCCGGAGAAGTTGGTCGACAGCGCGGGTGGCATGCCGATGGCCTGTTCGGTCCGTTCGATCGCCTGCACGGCCGAGCCCAGCGAGACGCCAGGGGCAAGATCGAACCCGATCGTGGCAGCCGGGAACTGCGCCTCGCGCGCCACCACCAGCGGCGTAGCCTCGGTGCGGATCGTGGCGATGGTGGAGAGCGGAACGCTCGCTCCACCCGCCAGCGGGATGCGCAGGGCGCCCAGCGCTTGCGGATCGGTGATCGAGCCGGGCTGCGCTTCCAGGATCACGCGGTTCTGGCTGGACTGGGTGTAGATGGTCGAGACGATGCGCTGCCCGAAGGCGTCGTAAAGCGCGTTGTCGATCGTCAGCGCGCTGAGGCCGAGCCGTCCGGCGGTATCGCGGTTGATGTCGACCACCACCGCGCGCCCGTCCGCCAGCACGTTGGTGGTCACGTTGCGCAGATGGCTATCGGCCTTGAGCGCGGTGACCAGCTTCGCGCCCCATTGGTCGACCAGATCCTGATCCGCGCCCTGAACCGAAAAGCGATAGGCGTTGACGCCGGTCGAGGTGTCGATCGTCAGATCCTGCACCGGGCGGAAATAGACGCGGACGCCGGGAATATCGGCCATCGCTTTCTCCAGTCCGCCCAGCACCGTATCGAGATCGCCGCGCTGCCCTTCGCCCTTCAGGTTCACCAGCATCCGGCCCTGCGAGAGCGTGGCGTTCTGGCCATCGACGCCGATCGAGGAACTCAGGCTGCCCACGGCGGGATTGGCGAGCAGGGCTTGCGCCACTTGCTGCTGAAGCGCCGCCATGCGGGCATAGCTGACATCCTGCCCGGCCGATGTCGTCACCGCGATCTGCCCGGTGTCCTGTTCGGGAAACAGGTTCTTGGGAATGACCATGAACAGCAGCCCGGTGGCCACCAGCGTTCCGGCGAAGACCACCATGGTCATCCGCCCGCGCGCCATGACCCAGTCGAGCGAGCTGGCATAGCGGTCGGCCAGCCGGTCGAACTGGCCACGCGTCCACGCGGTCACGCGGTATTCGCGTTCCTCGTGCTCCGGCCGCAGCCAGCGGGCCGAGAGCATGGGCACCAGCGTCAGCGCGACGACGGCGGAGATCAGGATGGTGACCGCGAGCGTCACGGCGAATTCGCGGAACAGGCGGCCGACCACGTCGCCCATGAACAGCAGCGGGATCAGCACCGCGATCAGGCTGACGGTGAGCGAGATGATGGTGAAGCCGATCTCGCTCGCGCCTTTCAGCGCGGCGTCGAACGGCTTCATCCCGTCCTCGATATGCCGGGCGATGTTTTCCAGCACCACGATCGCATCGTCCACGACGAAGCCCGAGGCGATGGTCAGCGCCATCAGCGTGAGGTTGTTGATCGAGAAATCGAGGAAATACATCGCCGCGAACGCGCCCACGAGCGACAGCGGCACGGCGATGCTGGCGACGACGGTGGCGCGGACCGAACCCAGGAACAGGAAGATCACCAGCGTGACCAGCAGCACCGCCAAGACCAGTTCGAACTGCACGTCCGATACCGAGGCGCGGATGCCGGCGGTGCGATCGGTCAGCAGCGTGACATGGACGTCGGCCGGAAGCTGCGCTTCCAGTTCGGGCAGCGCGGCCTTGATTGCATCCACTGTGCCGATGACGTTGGCGCCGGGCTGGCGCTGCACGTCGATGACCACGGCGGGCGATCCGTTCATCCACGAGCCGAGGCGAACATTCTCCGTCCCCTGGACCACCGTGGCGACATCGGACAGGCGCACCGGCGCGCCGCCGGCATAGGCGACGACAAGGTTGCGATAGCTGGCGACATCGGCAAGCTGATCGTTGGCGTCGATGGTCCAGCTTCTCGTCGGGCCATCGAAGCTGCCCTTGGCGGCGTTGGCATTGGCGTTGCCGATCGCGCTGCGGATCGTTTCCAGCGAAAGCCCGCGCGCGGCAAGCGCGGGTACGTTGGCCTGGATGCGCACGGCGGGGCGCTGGCCGGCGGACATCGATACGAGGCCCACGCCCGAAACCTGCGCGATCTTGTTGGAGAACTGCCGCTCGACGATGCCCTGCACTTCGCCCAGAGGACGCGTCTTCGAGGTGATGCCGAGGCTGAGGATCGGCGCGTCGGCGGGATTGACCTTGGCATAGATCGGCGGGGCGGGCAGGTCGCTGGGCAGCAGCGTGTTGGCCGCGTTGATCGCCGCCTGCACTTCCTGTTCCGCCACGTCGAGCGACAGATCGAGCCGGAACTGCATGGTGATGACCGAGGCGCCCGAGGACGAGGCCGAGGTCATGCGGGTAAGGCCCGGCATCTGCCCGAACTGGCGTTCCAGCGGCGAGGTGACGGTCAGCGCCATCACGTCGGGGCTGGCGCCGGGATAAAGCGTGGACACCTGGATCGTCGGATAATCGACCTCCGGCAAGGCCGACAGCGGCAGCACGCGATAGGCGACCAAGCCTGCCAGCAGCACGGCGATCATCAGCAGCGTGGTGGCGACCGGGCGCAGGATGAACAGGCGGGAAGGGCCGCCGGGTTCGGCGGGCGCAGGCGCGTCGAGCGCGTCTTCGGACGCCATCAGTTCCCGCCGCTCTTGGCGGAAGCGCCGCGCTTGTTGCTGCCTGTCGCTCCGCCGCCGCCCTTGCCGGCTCCCGGCAGGCGCACGGCGGAGCCATCCTCCAGCCCGTCCGCGCCTTCGGTGACGACGGTGGTGCCGGCCGCAAGCCCCGACAGGATGGCGACGCGGTTGTTGGCGCTCGGGCCGATCTTCACCGGCGTCAGCTTCACTTTGCTGTCATGCTGGAGCGTGAACACGAAATCACCCTGCGTGCCATGGCGCACGGCGCTTACCGGCACCGTCACGGCATCGTGCAGCGTCTGGACGAGCATCGCGATGTTGACGAAGCCGCCGGGGAACAGCGCGCTGCCGGGATTGTCGAACCGCGCCTTCGCCTTGACGGTGCCGGTGGAAGAATCGACCTGGTTGTCGAAGGTCAGGAACCGACCGCTCGCGATCTTGCCGTTGCTGTTCTGGTCGCGCGCCTCGACGGGAAGGCCGGCGCCGCTGCCCGATGCCTGCCCGATCTGCGAGAGCTGTACTTGCGGCAGCGCAAAGCTGACGTCGATAGGATCGACCTGCGTCACCACCACGATGCCGTTGGTGTCCGAAGGCGTCAGATAATTGCCGATGTCCACCTGGCGGATGCCGGCGCGCCCCGTAATGGGGGACTTGATCGCGGTATAATCGAGGTTCAGCGCCGCCGAACCGATCGCCGCGCGATCGGCCGCGACCGTGCCGGTCAACTGCCCCACCGTGGCGCGCTGGGTATCGACCTGCTGTCGTGCGATCGAATCCTGCTTGAGCAACGTTTCGTAGCGCGTCAGGTCCAGCCGGGCCGAGCGCAGTTGCGCCTCGTCCCGCGCCAGGTTGGCGCGCGCCTGGGCCAGCGCCAGCTGGTAGGGGCGCGGATCGATCTGGGCGAGCACCTGCCCCTGCCGCACGATCTGCCCTTCCTGAAAGAACAGCTTGAACAGCACGCCCGAAAGCTGCGGGCGCACCGTGGCGGTCACGATCGGCTGAACCGTGCCCAGCGCGGTGACGCTGACGGGCATGTCCTGCCGCGTTGCCTTTTCGACATTGACCGCCGCGGCGGGCCGTCCGCGCGATTCTCCGCCGCCGCGTTGGGAAAGCCAGCGTGCGCCCACGCCGGTCAGAACCAGACCGAGGATGACGGCACCGGCCATGAGCCATGTTTTCGTCCGGCTCGATCCGGCCGGGTGGGGCGACGGCGCGGACGCCGTTGCCTGATCGTCACGCGCAGATTTTTCTTCGACTGAAGTCATTCCAAACCGGTCCTGCCTCAATCTGCGCAAGACGGGTGTCCACGCCAGATTATCGACTCGATGGCCCCAACCGAGTTGCCGGTATGTCGGGGATCATCGGGCCGGCTGCAAGTCACAGAACGTCGCGAACCGGGTGCAAATGATTACAAGTCGTGACAGACATGGAGCTGGAATGGCCGTGCGCGCTTTTGATCGGGCGCACGGCTCTTGCAGGCTTCAGGCGCTTTCGGCAGCCGCTGCCTTGCGGGGTTTCCGGGCGCTTGCCGCCTTCTTCGCGGGCGCGGCCGGTTTGGTGGCGACGGGGTCCGCAGCCAGCTTGGCCGCCTTGGGCTTGCGACCCAGACCCAGCCGTTGCGCGACCGCGCGCCGCTGTTCCGAATAGCTCGGCGCCACCATAGGATAGTCCTTCGGCAGCTTGTAACGCTCACGGTATTCGTCTGGAGTAAGGCCGTGGCTGGTCAAGTGCCGCTTCAGGCTGCGATAAGGTTTCCCGTCGATCAGGCTGATCAGATGATCGCGCGACGCCGTGCTTTTGCGGACCGAGACGGCGGGCACGAATTCAGGTACTTCGGGAGCCGGCGCCTCGACCTTTCCGGCAAGTGCATTGCGCGTCGTTTCGATAAGCGATGCCAGCTCATTACTGGGGAGGCTGTTGTTGGCGACATAGGCACTTAACAGTTGCACCGTTAAAGCCGTCAGATCAGATTTATCCATTTCCTGCACCGCTTACCCCCTTTTTTGATCGGGCAATCTTCTCATTTGTGCTGAAATTGCCAGTCACGAAGACTTCATGCCCGGTTTTTCTATATCTGCGGGTTTACAGGCATACAATCAAAATGGTGATAATTCCCGGCCTGGGAATTGTGCCAGCTTGACACCATGTCTTCGTGCGCGGGGCGGGCGAATTTTGTGTGACACGTCCACTGTCACGGGATGGCCGGCAGCGCGGAAACGTTCAGAACTGAAGTTGCACGGTTACCGCGTCGCCTTCGGTCAGGCCTTCCGCGCGGCGGACTGCGGCCTTCACCGGCACGATCCAGCCTTGTTCCTTGCTGGGGAAGGCCGAGGTCTGCCATGCGCTGGCGCCAATCCGGATGCGAAGGCGGACGGACCCCCAGCCACGCCCCTTGCCCTGTTCAAGCCGGTCCATCAGCGCCGTGGCGGATAGCGCTTCGCCGACGCCGCCATCGATTGTCAGGAAATACCAGTTCGCGGCACTGGGGCCGGACCAGCGCCATAGCGGGGTTGTCAGGCGATATGTTTCGCCCTTCACTTCGCGCGCCGGATGGGAACGGGCAGGTTGCAGATGTCGATGCCGCCGGCCGGCCGGATATAAAACGGATCGCGCCGATTGGCGCGCGCGTCGGCATAGCGCCGGAAACTGTCGCTGATCGTGGCAAGATACTGGTAGGCGGGCAGGCCGGGCACGTCGGAGCCCTGGCGGATGGACAGGATCGGCGTGCGCTCCGGGGCGGTCTTGTAAAAGCCGATCTCGCCGGTTCCCCTCGGCAGCGAAGACAGGTGCTCCATGCCATCGATGACGCGGCCGACCAGCGCGATGTTGCGATCAAGCTGGCGCGGGGCATGGCCGATCACGGCATAGAGTTCCGCGCCCGAACCGGTATCCGGCGGCATGTCGCGGCCTACGCCCACCATGCCATAGCAGTGGACCGGCCACATGCGGTCCTTGCCGAACCCTACCGGCCAGCCGGCGTCGATGCCCGTTCCCGGGGCGTAGGCATCCGGTTTCCGGCTGATCATTTCCGGGGCGGCGAACACTTTCGACGTGTAGTCTTCCTGCGGCACGCGGGCGAGGCCGGAGGGAAGCGGTTTCGCCCGTGCCTTGTCCTCCCCGTCGGGATCACCCCACTGGACCACATAGTTGTCCTGCACGCGATTGATGCTGGTGCCATCCCACCAGTGCGCGGCGGCGAGCGTGCGGATATTGCCTATCCACCCTTGCGAGAACGGGGCGGGCAGCAACTGGATAACCACGCGGCGCGGGCTTCCCTGGCTGTCCGGGGCAAGATCCATCACGATCAGGTCTGCGGGATCGATTCGTGTCCAGTCCGCATCCGGCGCCGCCGCGACGATTTCGGCGGGCGCCATGGCAGGCGGCCGGGCAGGAGCGGGGGTGGCGCCTCGCGCGGGCATACCAGCGAGCGAGACCAGCGAGATGACGGCGAGAAGGGCGCGGGCCGGCGAGAGCAACATTTGTCTCTTGTGGCAGGCATCCGCGCCTTGCGAAAGCCGCTTCATCCCGCTAGGGCGCGTGGCTCCAAGGCATGCGGAGCGGTGGCCGAGTGGTCGAAGGCGCTCGCCTGGAAAGTGAGTATACGTCAAAAGCGTATCGAGGGTTCGAATCCCTCCCGCTCCGCCACATTATATTCATTTTCTTTGATTGATTTCGGATTGGGCCGCCGGTTCCCATAACCGCTCCCCGATGGGCGCTGCGCTCGAGGCGAACGCCAGCGGCTGGATTCGCTCCATCGGCGCACACCTCAACATTTCTCAACGTGAGCGGGGCAAGCGTCCAGTATGCTAATCGGGCAGCCATGCCGCTGCCAGCCGTGGAAGCTGGAAGCCCACACACCGAACGCGACAAGTCGCGGCTCGAAATGGCTGGCTTGTGCGGGTTGCGAGCGAGCAGTTCCTCATTGATCGCCCAGTTCAGAAAGCTGCGCCTGTTCGACATAATTGAGTTGGCGTTCGCCGCGCGGATGATCTTGATGTCGCCACGCAGCCGTGCTCGCTCCGCTGCCTCGCGGGGGCGACAGCTTCGGAAGGGCTTGGCCGGGTTGGCAGAAAGGAATCGGAGAACGTCCGGCAGGTTACGGCAATGCGTTCGTGAGGCGAAGGCGCAGGCGTCGCCTGGCCAATCACCGCGATGGTGAGCTCGCGGCTCGTTTCAGACGCCTCCCGCGTATTGGCAGACCAAGCGCGCGTCGGATCGTCGATGTAGCTGCAATACGCTTCGCCAGACATGAGGTCGTCACCAGACTGGATGCTCGCGGGTGGCGATGGAGCGATCTCAAGGAAGCGCGCGCCGGGATCGTCGTTCAGCGGTTGGAGGAGCGTTGCATCGACCGGGAGGCGCGTGCAGCAGGCGTTGAGCATCAACCGGAATATGCTGTGGCGATAGTAGAGCTTGTGCCCCCGTCGAAGCACGCCATGCGGCAAATCTCGAAGCCGTTTGCCGCAGCGAAGGCTCTCCGGGGACCGTCTTTCCGACGATCCCCGTGCATTATCAATGCTTTGAGAACAAGTGGTGCCCAGAAGAGGACTCTATCTGGCCGCCAAGTAACTGATCTCCGAGCCAGTTTTTTGCTCGGGCGATCACCGGGAGCAACAATAGCAGCCACAGCAATCGATGCCAAGCGCTCTTGAGCCGGGCGGCGTTAGTCGCATAGACTGGTCCTTGCCGATTGCCCGTGATCCGATGCGCCGGCGAATTGCCAGCGCCCGCACGTCCAACGAGAACAGAGTCCAATGAATGACGAAGTCTTGTTAGTGCTCCCTGGCGCGAAGGGGCGACCGCAGCTCAGTCGCAAGCGCGCGGACCGCGCACGGGTCGAGCATGTGTTTGCGCAGCAGAAGGCCAAGATGGGGCTGTTCATCCGCACCATCGGCATAATGCGCGCCGAGGCGAAGATCACGCTGGCCAATCTGGCCTACAACACGAACCGCCTGATCTTCCACGAACGTCGGGCTGCGATGGGATAGGTGCGCCCGGAAAATCGAAAAGCCGCCAAAAATGGAGCAATGGGGCCGCCAATGGTCGGAATTGTCGCCAAATCCGGCTGCCACCGCCCAAAATCGCTCAGATCACGTGGTTGATGGAGGCGCCCATTTTACGACGTGAAGAAGTTGGGTAGTCCATCGAGCCGCGCGTGCCGCAGGCGAGCAACGAGAAATTTCCGCGGTTCCGGTAGTATGGGAAGCGTGCGAAGCAAAGAGCCGCCTACGCCACTTATCGCGGTCAGGAAGAAGGCTAGCCTTGCATGAGCCAATCTTCGGCTTCGCTGTAGTTCAGGAACACCTTCGCCCTAGAGTCATCGATTATGCGATTTGCTTGAAACTTTAGAAGAGTTGACGAGAGGACGATTGCATATCGATCACCCTCGTGATCCAGGTATTTGGTGGGAGGGTCTAGACGTTCTGCAATATCCAGAGGCTGGACCGGAGCATCTCGCACATCCCCCAAAGATTTTCACATCCCTGAACCGGCGCCTTGCCTCGTCAACATGGGTACGCATTTTCTCATTAAAGGCCAGAGCCTCTTCGACCGTGAAGACACTCTCCATTTTGAATCTGACTATTCCACCTGTACCATCAATCTTGAACTCGAACACGCTCGCTGTAACCGTCCGGCCAGACCCGCTTGCTGAAGCGGCCCTGTGTGCTCAGGACGTCCTATAGGTCGTGCATTAGGACGTACTTTAGGACAGTCATGACGCAGGTAACGGTGCTGATGGGCGCTCGACGC
>NZ_RQSI01000058.1:0-19314 GCF_003856955.1 Novosphingobium sp. LASN5T | reverse complement strand
CGATTACCTTGAGATGTTCTACAACCCGGTGCGCAAGCAGGTCAGGAACGGAATGCTGTCCCCCGTTGAGTTCGAACGACAGCAGATTTTGAAAGCGCAAGGCGTCTAGAAAACTAGGGGCTACTCAATCCGAGATACTATGATCGGGACAAACGTGGCTTGCAATCAGCTCGCGGGCATCAGACTCCCACTCTGAAAGCAACGCGAAGAGTGCAAGGCGCTGTTCGCTAACTGCCAACGTTCATCTTCCTCAGCCTTCGTTGCCTGATCACCTACTTGCTTACCACCAGAATTAGATCTTGCAATTGGGGCTCGCATCATGGGGCGCAGCGGAGAGCGCACGTCTCCAGAACCGTTCGTCGGCTGCTGGAGCCGATCGGCAACATTCGGCACGCCTAAGCCGAAGATCAAAATTACGCTGCTGCAAGCAACATCAATACGGCAGCGTGGCTCACGACCCAAAACCTCCGACGAACCTGGGGGCGGTTCACAGCGCCCTTCAAGACGACCGCTCCCGGGGCGCGTAATTGCCTGCCGGCTTCACGCTGAACGAATCACCGGCTATTGCGCAAGCTGCCGTTCAGAGCCTGATCGGCAAACGGCGTATTCTGGTCGTTTCCCGCCGGGCGCACCGTCCCCCCTCCAACACCCCCTGTCCTAATCCCCCCACCTATGGCAAAGCAGCGCGCATGACGCCGCCTCGCACCTGTTCCGCCCCTCGCCAAGAGCGCAGCGGCGGGCGGTGGACGGTCTTGCCTTGGACCGTGTCAACTTTGTCAACTTGTTCAGCTTTGGAGTGCCTTCGATGAATGTCGCCCCCGAACTCGTCCTGTCGAACGGCACCGTCCACACGCCGTCCGGGCCGGTCGTCGCCGATGTTGCGGTGCGGGACGGGAAGATCGTGGGCGTGGGGTCGTACCCGGACGCGGCGGAGCGGATCGACTGCACCGGGCTGGACGTTCTGCCCGGCGTGATCGACAGTCAGGTCCACTTCCGCGAACCGGGGCTGGAGCACAAGGAAGATCTTGAAAGCGGCAGCCGCGCGGCGGTGATGGGCGGGGTGACGGCGGTGTTCGAAATGCCGAACACCAATCCCAACACCGATACCGCCGATCGCGTGGCCGACAAGCTCGCCCGCGCGCACCATCGCATGTGGTGCGACCATGCCTTCTATGTCGGCGCGACGGCGGAGAACGCCGAGCATCTGGGCGAGCTGGAGCGCATTCCCGGCACTGCCGGCGTCAAGATCTTCATGGGCGCTTCCACCGGCAGCCTGCTGGTGTCGGAGGATGCCGATCTCGCCCGTGTGCTCGCCCACGGCAGCCGGCGCGTGGCGATCCATGCCGAGGACGAGGCGCGGATGAACGCGCGCAAGGACCATCGCGTCGAAGGCGATGCTTCCAGCCATCCGGTGTGGCGCGACGATGAAAGCGCGATGCTGGCCACGCAGCGCATCCTGCGGCTGGCGCGCGCGGCGAAGCGGCCGATCCATATCCTGCACGTGACCACGCCGGCCGAACTGGAACTGATCGCGCAGCACCGCGATGTGGCGACGTGCGAGGTCACGCCGCAGCACCTGACGCTGCGCGGGGAGGAGGCCTATCCGCGCCTTGGCACCTGGGCGCAGATGAACCCGCCGATCCGCTCCGGCGCGCATGTCGACGGGCTGTGGCACTGGCTGCGGCAGGGCGTGCCCGACGTGATCGGGTCCGACCACGCGCCGCACACCATCGAGGAGAAGGCCAAGGTCTATCCCGCCAGCCCCAGCGGCATGCCCGGCGTGCAGACGCTGCTGCCGCTGATGCTCGATCACGTCGCCGCCGGGCGGATGACGCTGGCGCGGCTGATCGACATGACCAGCGCCGGGCCGCAGCGCCTGTTCGGCCTGGTCGGCAAGGGCCGCATCGCCACCGGCTATGACGCCGATTTCTCGGTGGTCGATCTCAAGGCGAAGTGGACGGTGACCGAGGACTGGCTGCAAAGCCGCTGCGGCTGGTCGCCCTATACCGGCATGGAACTGACCGGGCAGGTGGTGGGGACCATCGTGCGCGGGCACCGCGTGATGTGGGAACGCCAGCTTGCCAATGCGGCGACGGGCGAAAAGCTGCGCTTCGCGGCAGCGCTGTAGGGCCGTCTTTGGCATTCCATCGTCATTGCGAGCGTAGCGAAGCAATCCAGAGTCCGACGCGGGTCGCTCTGGATTGCCGCGGGGCTTCGCCCCTCGCAATGACGAGGCATGGCGATGGCGTCAGGCTCTGACGGGAGTTCAGGCCGGCGCGCGCTGGCGGCGGCGCAGCATGTCCCAGCTGAACAGCGCGATCGCGGTCCAGATCAGCACGAAGCAGGCGAGGCGCACGGGATCGAGCGGCTCTCCGAACACGAAGATGCCCAGCAGGAACGCCAGCGTGGGCGAAATGAACTGGACGAAGCCCAGCGTCGAAAGATCCAGCTGCCGCGCCGCCACCGCGAACAGCAGCAGCGGCGCCGCCGTCACCAGGCCCGAAGCGAACAGGCCGATGGTGGTGCCGGCATCGAGGCCCAGGCTCGATCCTGCGGGGCTGCGCGCCTGCCACGCCACCAGGACGATGGCCGGCAGGTAAAGCAGCGAGGTTTCGATCGTAAGCCCGGGCACCGAGCCGACCGGGGTCAGCTTGCGCACGAAGCCGTAGAGGCCGAAACTGACGGCGAGCGCGAGGGCGATGCCCAGCATCTCGATCGCTCCGGCCAGCAGCAACGCGATGCCAAGCCCGGCAATGGCCACGGCGGTCCACTGCGTGCGCGTCAGCCGCTCGCCCAGCAGGATCGTGCCCAGCAGCACGCTAAGCAGCGGGTTGATGTAGTAGCCAAGGCTGGCGGCAAGCACGTGGCCACTGTTGATGGCGATCACATAGAGCAGCCAGTTCGCGCCGATCAGCAGCGCGCTGGCGCACAGGCGCAGCAGGACCGTGCGGTCGGCCAGCGCCGCGCGGACGTCCGCCGCCTGCCCGCGCGCGGCCACGATCGCAAGGCACAGCGGCAGCGTGAACAGCACGCGCCAGCCCACCAGCTCGATCGCGGGCACGTGGCGCAGCGCATGGAAGAACAGCGGCAGAAAACCCCACAGCACATAGGCGGCAACCGCGGTCATCAGGCCGGCGCGGTGGTGGGAGTTAGACGGGGGCATACGGTGCCTCTCGCATTGGCGAGCGCGCCGGCCAAGCACAAAATATTCAACGGCTTGCCGATGTGACGGTTCGTTTCATCCTGTTTCACGAAGTCTGACGGAACGGTTGCCCGCTATTCAGGTCCGTATCGGTACCGAATTTTGCAACGGCCGCGCGGGTCCTATTCGCGAAAGGCCGCACGAACAGGAGACCGGACATGAGAATCATCACCCGGGCGGCGATCGCCGCCGCCCTCTCCGCCGCCACCCTCTCGCTTGCCGCGCCGGCTTCGGCCACGGTGACGGCGGCTCCCGCAACGCCCGTGGCATCGGTGGCGGATGCGCTGGGTGAAGGCTGGAATCACCGAGATCGCGGCTGGCATGAAGGCTGGCGTGGTGGGGATCGCGGCTATTACCGTGATGCCGGCCGGCGCGATTACTACCGCGGCCCATCGTGGCGCGGGCGTGACGGGCGCTATTACTGTCGCCGTTCGGACGGCACCACCGGCCTGCTTATCGGCGGCGCGGCGGGCGCGCTGATCGGGCGCGGCATTGCCGGGCGCGGGGATCGCACCGTGGGCACCGTGCTCGGCCTCGCCGGCGGCGCGCTGCTGGGGCGCGAGATCGACCGCAGCGGATCGCGCTGCCGCTGAAATACTGCCGCCCTTCGGGTCGCACCATGGGCAGAGCAGGGGCGCTCCGGCGAATGGCCGGGGCGCCCTTTCGCGTTCCGGCGAACGCTTCCTTAACCATGGCGGGGGCAAGGCGGGGGCATGGTTCGTCCCTTGCCGGTCATCGCGCTGCTCGCCGTGCCGTTCGCGCTTGCCGCCTGCGCGCAGGACGATGGCCCGCGCCGTGCGGACGCCGACGATCCGGTCATGGCGCAGGCGCTGGAAGGCCAGTTGATGGTGGACCCAGACCTTTCGCAGCGGAACCTGCGCAACCAGGCCGTCGTTCCCGGTGGCCCGGTCGATACCGCTCTGGTGCAGTTCGACCGGCACGATTGAGCGCCAGCCGCTGTCGGGCTTCAGTTGTCGCGCAGGCCCACGCCCATGCCGGCGCGCGGTTGCTCCATCTCCGCGGACGCCACGGGATAGGCGCAATAGTCCGCCGCGTAATAGGCGCTCGGGCGATGGTTGCCGGACAGTCCGACCCCGCCCATCGGCGCCGATAGCGAAGTGCCGTTGGTCGGGCGGTTCCAGTTGATCACGCCGGCGCGGACATTGGCCCAGAACTGGTTGTATTCCTCGGGCGATCCGCCGACGAGCGCGGCCGTCAGGCCAAAGCGCGTGCGGTTCGCTTCCGCGATCGCCTGGTCGAAATCGTCGACCCGGATCACCTGCAGCAGCGGCCCGAACAGTTCGACATCGGGCCGCTCGGCCATGTCGGTCACGTCGATCATGGCCGGCGACAGGAACGGCAGGCCTTCGCGCAGCCGCCGCATGTGCAGGATCGGCCGCCCCCCGTTCGACAGCAGATAGACGAAACTTTCGGTCAGCCCGTCGGCGGCCTCGTTGTCGATGACCGGTCCCATGAACGGTTGCGGTTCATCGAACGGCGCGCCGACGATCAGCCGGCTGCCCAGGCGCTTCATCTCGTCGATCAGCGGTTCGTACAGCGAACCTTGCACGATCAGCCGGCGGGCCGAGGTGCAGCGCTGGCCCGAAGTAGCGAAGGCGGACTGGATCGCAAGCACCGCCGCATCGCCGATCTTGGGCGTGTTCCACACCACCATCGGGTTGTTCCCGCCCATTTCGAGCGCAAGCATTTTGCCCGGGTTGCCGGCAAGACGCCGGTTGATGGCGATGCCCGTGTGCGCGGAGCCGGTGAACAGCACCCCATCCACGCCATCGTGTTCGGCCAGCGCCCGGCCCTGATCCGGGCCGCCGATCAGCAGTTGCACCACGTTGGCGGGAATGCCGGCGCGGTGGAAGCACTGCACCAGCAGTTCGCCCGTGGCCGGCGCCTTTTCCGATGGCTTGAAGACTACCGCATTGCCCGCGATCAGCGCGGGAATGATATGGGCATTGGGCAGGTGCGCCGGTAGATTGTAGGGTCCCAGCACCACCATCACCCCGTGCGGCTTGTGGCGCAGCGCGGCGGTGCCTTGCAGCGCGCTGTCGAACTTCCGCTGGGCGGACCGTTCGGCATAGGCGCGAACCGAGATGTCGACCTTGGCGACGACCTTTTCGACCTCGGCGCGGGCTTCCCACAGCGGCTTGCCGGTTTCGCGCGCGATCAGCGCTGCCAGGTTCTCCTGCTCCTTGCGGACTTCGTTGGCGAATCGCCGGCACAGTTCCACGCGATTGGAAAGCGACTGGGCGGCCCATGTGGACCACGCCTGCCGCGCCCGATCGACGGCCGCGTCCACATCACCCACCGGCCCGCGCCACAGTTCGGCGCCGGTCGCGGGCTCGCAGGAGACGATCTCGGCATCGTTGCCGGAAGGAGCGGTCATCGGTTCATTCGCTTTTGCTTTATCGGCAACGCCCTAGCAGGAAATTGGTTACCATATTTTCAAGCCGGTCAAGCATGACCGCGCGGGGCCGGGGCGGCGCCCAGCGCTTCCCCCATGCGCCGGACGGCGGCGACCTTGGCGTGCAATGCCGTCCAGTCATCCTTTTCGGCGATCGGTTCCCAGATCGCTTCCACTTCGTCGATCAGCATCGATTGCGGGGCTTCGTCGGACCAGTAGGGGTGATCGTCGACCGTAGACCGGTATGGGCCAAGCGCCTCCTTCAGCGCCGCGCCCGCATCGTCGTCCGCAAATGGGCCACGCCCGCCGCGATGGGCGAAGAAGAAGGCGTCCGGTCCGATCCCCTGCGCCACCATCGCGGCTTCGCAGGCGCCGATCAGCGCGCTGTCTTCCTCCAGCCCGCGCGGCTCCACGCCAAGCCGCCAGCACCAGCGCCGTGCCATCGCCTGCTGGTAGAGATCGGGAAAGCGGTTCAGCGCCGCGATCAGCGGCGGGGCTTCCGAAAGCAGGCGCAGCGCGACGGCAAGCTGCCCGCAGTTCCAGTGGATCGCCTCGGGCTGGCGGCCGAAGGCGTAGAGACCCGAGTGATCGAAATAGGCGGCGGTGAACGCGGGATTCCACGTCGGCAGCCAGCGCCAGGGGCCATAGTCGAAGCTCTCTCCGGTCACGTTCATGTTGTCGGTGTTCAGCACGCCATGGACGAAGCCGGCGACCATGTAGCTCGCCGCCATGTCGGCCATGCGTTCGACCACCTGGTGCAGCAGCCGGGCCGCCTTGTTGTCCGGCTCGGGCGCATCGGGGGGAAGGGCGGGGCCGGGAAAGCTGGCCAGGCAGTAATCGACGAGCTGTTCCATCTCGGCGGGCGCATCCAGCATCCCCAGCCGCTGGAACGTGCCGATGCGGATATGGCTGTGGCTGAGCCGTACCAGCACCGCGGCGCGAGTGGGGGAAGGCTCATCGCCGCGCCATAGCGATTCGCCGGTTTCGATCACGGAGAAGGTCCGGCTGGTATTGACGCCCAGCGCTTCGAGCATTTCCGTCGCCAGCACCTCGCGCATCGCGCCTTTCAGCGTGAGGCGGCCATCGCCTTGCCGGCTCCAGGGCGTTTGCCCCGAACCCTTGGTGCCAAGGTCCATCAGCCGGCCGTGCCCGTCGCGCATCTGCGCGAACAGGAAGCCGCGCCCGTCCCCCAGTTCGGGGTTGTACACGCGGAACTGGTGACCGTGGTACCGCAGCGCCAGGGGCTGCGGAAGATTGCCGGGCAATGGCGCGAAGCGGCCGAAATGCGCGATCCATGCCGCGTCGTCGAGACAGGCCAGGCCTACCTCCCGCGCTGCGCGATCGTTGCGGAACCGCAGGGTGGTCCCGGGGAAGTCTGCCGGCGCCACCGGATCGCCGAGCCAATCGGCCAGCGACAGGATATGGGGATCAGGGGTGTAGATCGCGTCTTGCGGGTTGGATTGCATCAAGCGATAGTGGTCGCTGGGCGATCCGCAGGCAAGCGGGTCTGCTTGCGGATGCGGGATATTGGGCGCGGATACGGGATAATGGTGTTTGAGCCGGGCGGATGTTCGGCTTATGGCGCGGATCGCGTGGGGGCGTTGAACAAGGAACGGTTTTTCAGGCGATGGCGGATTTCGAGAATCGCAGCTGGTCCAGCCGCGACGGGCTGCGCCTGCATTTCCGGGATTTTCCGGGGCCGGACGACAAGCCGCCAGTGCTCTGCCTGCCGGGGCTGACCCGCAATGCGCGCGATTTCGAGGATGTGGCGGCGCGGCTTGCCGGGCAATGGCGGGTCATCTGTCCGGACATGCGCGGCCGGGGCGACAGCGATTACGCCAAGGACCCGATGACCTATAACCCGGCGCAGTATCTCGACGATGTCGAATTGCTGCTGGAACAGCACGGCATCGCCCGGTTCGTGGCGGTCGGCACGTCGCTGGGTGGCTTGCTGACGATGCTGCTGGCGGGCCGGGACAACAGCCGGATCGCCGGATTCGTGTTGAACGATATCGGTCCTGAAGTGGAAGAGGCCGGGCTGGAACGCATCCGCGAATACGTGGGGCAGGGCCGGAATTTCGAAACCTGGATGCACGCGGCGCGCGCGCTTCAGGAAAGCCAGGCCGATGTCTATCCCGATTACGGCGTGCCCGACTGGCTTCGCTATGCCAAGCGCGTGATGGCGCTGGGCAGCGGCGGACGGATCGCGTTCGACTATGACATGAAGATCGCCGAACCGTTCGACGCGCCGGCCGGCGCGACGCCGCAGGTGGATATGTGGTCGCTGTTCGATGCGCTGGCGGGGCGGCCCGGCCTGCTGCTGCGCGGCGCCCTGTCGGACATCCTTTCCGCCGGCACCGCGAACCGGATGGTCGCGCGCCATCCGGACATGGAGCTTGTGACGATCGAACGCGTCGGCCACGCACCTACGCTGGACGAACCGGAAGCGATCGCGGCGATCGACCGGCTGTTCGCCCAGGTCTCATGAGCGACGGCGGCAGACGGCGCCTGCACCTTCTGCACCTGCATTCGACGTTCGGTGCGGGCGGCAAGGAGCGCCGCAGCGTGGCGCTGATCAACCGCTTCGGCCCCGCCATCGACCACAGCATCGTTTCGGCCGAACCCGGCGCGATGGGCGCGATGGCGCATATCGCCAAGGGCATTTCCGCGCACTCCCCGTTCGGCTTCCCGCCGCTGGCCGGGCGGTTCGGCGTGCGCCGGTTGCAGACGCTGGCCCGCGCGATGCGGGGGTTCGACCTGATCCTGACCTACAATTGGGGCGCGATGGACGCGGTGATGGCCCACGCCCTGTTCGGCCCCACCATGGGTCTGGCGCCGCTGGTCCACCACGAAGACGGGTTCAATGCCGACGAGGCGGAGAAGCTGAAGCCCACGCGCAACTGGTATCGTCGCGTGGCGCTGGCCCGCGCGAGCGCGCTGGTGGTGCCGTCGCGCCAGCTGGAAGGCGTGGCGCTGCAGGCGTGGCACCAGCCCGCCGCCAAGGTGCACCGCATCCCCAACGGGATCGACACCGCCGCCTATGATCGCAAGCCCAAGCGCGATGCGCTGCCGCGCGTGGTCAAGCGGCCTGGCGAAAAGTGGGTCGGCACGCTGGCAGGCTTGCGCCCGGTGAAGAACCTGCGCCGGCTGGTACGCGCCTTTCGTGCCCTTCCGCCCGAATGGCAGCTGGTGATCGTGGGCGAAGGGCCGGACCGCGAGGCGATCGTGGCCGAGGCGATCGCGCTGGAGGTGGGGCATCGCGTACACTTGCCAGGGCATGTGGCTGATCCGGCACAGGCGATCGGCCTGTTCGATATTTTCGCGCTCTCGTCCGACAGCGAGCAGTTTCCGCTGTCCGTGGTGGAGGCGATGGCGGCGGGCTTGCCGATCGCCAGCCCCGCCGTGGGGGACGTGCGCGACATCGTTTCGGATGAGAACCGCGATTTCATCACGCCGGCGGGCGACGAGGCCGCGCTGGAAGCGACGCTGGCCGCCTTTGCCTGGGACGAAGCGCTGCGCCGCCGGATCGGGGCATCAAACCAGGTGCGGGCACGCGCGGAATTCGACGAGGCGGCGATGGTGGCGCGCTATGCCGCGCTCTATGGCGGGGTGCTCGGTGTCGCCCAGTTTCCCTGACGCGTATTCCCTCATGTAGGGCGGGCGATGGCCATGATTACCAAGTGTTTCCCGCTTCACCGGACGTTCACCCACGGAATTCCAGAATCATTCCCGTTGAAAAGGCGGGTCTATCCGCTAAACACCCGGCACTTCCGTTAACTGACCGCCGAAAGCGCAGCCTTGGCCCTTCGTCCTACCCGTCCGCAGTCCCGCTCCGATCAGCTTGCCGAACGCAAGGCCGCGCAAGGCGATGTGTTCCTGCGCGAAGTCGACGATGCGCTGCGCGAGGACCAGTTGTTTCATGCGCTGCGCCGCTATGGCAAGCCGGTGGGCGCGCTGGTGGTGGCGGGCCTGGTCGGCCTGGCCGGCTGGCTGTGGTACGATTATCACAAGGCCACGGCCGCGGGCGAACAGGGCGAACGGATGACGATCGCGCTCGATCAGCTCGAAGCCGGCCGCGTGCAGACCAGCAGCGACAGCATGGCGCCGCTGGTGAAGGATGGCGGACCGGGCTATCGCGCTGCCGCGCAGCTGACGCAGGCCGGCATCGCCGCGCAGCAGAACAAGACCGATGATGCCGCGAAGCTGCTCGCCGCCGTCGCCGCGGACCAGAGCGCGCCGCAGGCTTACCGCGATCTCGCCACGATCCGCGAAGTGGCGATCACCATGGACAAGCTGCCGCCGGAAAAGGTGGTGGAGCGGCTCAAGCCCTTGGCCGTGCCGGGCAATGCCTGGTTCGGCAGCGCGGGCGAACTGCTCGGCGTCGCCTACCTGAAGCAGGGCAAGAACGATCTGGCCGGGCCGCTGTTCGCGGCAATGGCCAAGGACAAGACCGTTCCGGCCTCGATCCGCGAACGCGCGCGCCAGTTGGCGGGCACGCTGGGCGTTGATACCATCGATGATCCGAAAGCTCTGATTGCGCAGGGCCAGGCACAGCAGGGGCCGGCCGACGCCGGCGCCCAGTAACACCAGTTTGACGGGGATGACGGGGATGATGCGCAATCCGGTGCAGGAACATGGCGGCATTGCCGCGCGCCGCCGGCTGGTTCGCCGCGCAGGCATGGCCGGGGTGATCGCCCTGGCGGTCGCGGTCGGCGGGTGTGCGGGCAAGCACAAGGTCAAGACCACGCCCACGGTGGGGCAGCGCGTGCCGATCCTTTCGCGGATCGAGGCTGGCACCAAGGTCGATACCGCGATTTCGGGCATGCAGGTGGTGCTGCCGCCGGCCGAAGTGAACACGGAATGGGCGCAGGGCGGTGGCACGGCCAGCAAGTCCTATGGCCACCTTGCGCTCGGTGCCACGCCGCAACGCCTGTGGAGCGCCAATATCGCTGGTTCCTCGGTCAAGCAGCGACTGGCCGCCTCGCCGGTGATCGGCGATGGCAAGCTGTTCGTGATGGACACCGAAGGCATGGTCCGCGCGATGGACGCCAACACCGGCAAGGAGCTGTGGCGGGCGGGCTTCAAGCTGCCCGAAAACGGCGGTTCGGTGTTCGGCGGTGGCGCCTCGTACAACGAGGGCCGCGTTTATGTGACGACGGGCCTGGGCGAAGTTGCCGCGCTCGATGCCAAGGACGGCGCGAGCAAGTGGCGCGTCAAGCCGGCCGGGCCGCTGCGCGGGTCGCCGACGGTCAGCTTCGGCGCGGTCTATGTGATGACGCAGGACAACCAGATCGTCGCGCTCAATATCGAGGACGGCGCGCTGCTCTGGAACGAATCCGCCTCGGTCGCGCAGACCGGCGTGTTCGGCGTGGCCGCGCCGGCTGCCGGGCAGGGCACGATCGTCGCCGGCTACAGCTCGGGCGAACTGGTCGCCTACCGCTACGAGAACGGCCGCCAGCTCTGGTCCGATGCGCTGGCGCGCACCAGCATCGCCACCAGCGTTTCGACGCTGACCGACATCGACGCCGATCCGATCATCGAGCGTGGCCGCGTCTATGCGCTGGGGCAGGGCGGGCGCATGGCCGCCTACGAACTCGTTACCGGCCAGCGCGTGTGGGAACTCAACCTCGCGGGCATTTCCACCCCGGCCATCGCCGGCGAATGGATCTTCACGCTGACCGACGAAGCCAAGCTGCTGTGCATCGCCAAGGGCACCGGCAAGGTGCGCTGGCTGACCCAGCTGCGCCGCTGGGGCAGCGAGAAGAAGAAGACCAACCCGATCTTCTGGACCGGCCCGGTGCTGGCGGGCGATCGCCTGTGGGTCGCCAATTCGCGCGGCGAAGTGTTCACCCTGTCGGTCACCGACGGAACGGCGAGCGAATGGGGCAAGGTTTCCGGCGCGGTATCGCTGCCGCCGGTGGTCGCCAACCAGACGCTCTATATCCTCGACAACAATGGCCGGATCACGGCGTTTCGCTGATCGGGCCGCCGACGAGGCATAAGGCTGGCGCCGGCCGGCCTTTACGCTTTGCTCATGCTTGAAAGCTAAACCTGCCGCGCATGAGCGCGCACGGTTCCGTGGCCGAAACACGGCCCCAAGCCCCTTTCGTTCCGGCCAGCCGGCCGGACAGCGATGTGTCCGTTGGCGTCGGCCTGTCGGGGCTTGCCGGTCTGGCGTTCTGGGTGCTGGTCTGCCGCAACTGGCCCGCCATCGCCGACATGTTCGGCCTGCCGGGGCCGCGCGAACCGATGGTGGGGCCTTCCGCCGCGCTTCTCGCGCTGCTTTTCTCGGGCACGCCGATGGTGCTCTATTCGCTGCTGGTCGACAAGGTCCACCGTCGCGCCTCCACCGGGATCGACTGGTCCAGCCCCCGTCCCTTGCGCGAGGTGATGGACATTGCGATCACCAAGCTGGCCGGGCTGTGGGCGACGTGGACGCTGATCGGCTTCGTCTACTGCCTGGGGCGCTGGTACTGGCGCGGGCAGTACCTGTTCGCGATGGACGTGCTGGAGACCATCGCCCCGCTGCTGTTCCTCGGCTCCGTCCCCTATGTGCTGTGGCTCGATCGCGTGCTGGTGAACCCGCGCGACGGGGCGTGGCATTTCGGCGCGATGCTGATGGGGCGCGAGGCCTATGCGCGCGAGGAAGTCTATCACCACTTGCGCGCGTGGACGGTGAAGGGCTTCTTCTGCGCCTTCATGATCTCGATCCTGCCCGGCGGGTTCGCTGCCGTGGTCCAGGCGGACTGGTCGCTGGCAGCCCACGATCCGGTGCGGATCGCCGGCCTGACGATCGAGACGATGTTCATGGTCGACGTGCAGATCGCCATGGTCGGCTATCTGATGACGATGAAGCCGCTGGATGCGCAGATCCGCACGGCGAACCCCTACCTCGGCGGCTGGCTCTCGGCGCTGATCTGCTACCCGCCGTTCATCCTGATGGGCGGTGGCGATGTGCTCGATTATCGCGCCAACGGGGCGGAGTGGGACTTCTGGCTGCAGGGTCACACCACGCTATTGTGGATATGGGGGGCGGCGCTGGTGCTGCTGACCGCGGCCTATGCATGGGCGACCGTGGCGTTCGGCCTGCGCTTTTCCAACCTCACCTGGCGCGGCGTGCTTACCAATGGGCCTTACGCCATCACCCGCCATCCCGCCTATGTGTCCAAGAACGCCTACTGGTGGCTGGCCTCGCTGCCGTTCCTGACCGTGAACCATTCGATGACCGACGCGGTGCGCAACACGGTCACGCTGGGGCTGGTCAGCGCGGTCTACTACTGGCGCGCCAAGACCGAGGAGAAGCACTTGCTCGCCTCGGACCCCAAATACCGCGCCTATCACGCGTGGATGGATGAGCACGGCCTGCTGACCAGCGCGTTCAACCGCCTGCGCCGGCGCGTGATGCCGGCACGGGTAGAGCTTCAGCCGGCGGAATAACGCTTAGACGGCCACGCCTTCGTCGGTTTCGAAGATGCGGATGTCGCGGTCCGAAAGGCCGAGTTCGGCGCGTTCCTGCGCCCAGGCCGCCATATGCTCGGTCTTGAAATGGGCGTCGAGCGCTGCGCGATCACGCCACTTCTCGCTGACGCGGATCACTTCGGGATCGGCCACGTCGCGCGAATAGGCATAGAGAATGCAGCCGTCCTCTTGCCGCGTGGCGGCGATCACCTTTGCCATCATCGGCAGCGCCTTGTGGAAGTTCGCCGCCGGTAGGCGGAAACTGCCCATGACCAGAATCATCGCGCTTGTTCTCCCGATTCAGAAGCTCTTGACGGCGTAGACCTTGGAAACGTCGCCGCCCCATTCGCCGTGGTAGAGATCGAGCAGCCGTTCGGCCGGAGTCTTGCCGGTGCTGACGATCTCGTCGAGCGGGAGCAGGTAGCCCGTTTCGTTGTCGCCGGCGGCGTTGAGGCGGTTGCGCGCCGAAAGCCCGGCGCGCGCGATGCGCAGCACTTCGCCGGCGATGTCACGTAGCGTCCCGCCGCCCGGAAGGGGCGCGTCGAGGCCCAGCTTGGGCACGCTGGAGCGCAGGCGCTCGCGCCCGTCCATGTCCCAGTCCTTCACCAGATCCCAGGCCGCGTCGAGCGCGGTCTGGTCATAGAGCAGGCCCACCCACAGCGCGGGCAGCGCGCAGATGCGGCTCCACGGGCCGCCATCGGCGCCGCGCATTTCGAGGAAGCTCTTGAGCCGCACTTCGGGGAAGGCGGTGGAAAGATGGTCGATCCAGTCCGACTTCAGCGGCCTTTCGCCGGGCAGCGCGGGTAGCTTGCCATCCAGGAAATCGCGGAACGACTGGCCGGCGGCGTCGATATACTTGCCGTCGCGGAACACGAAATACATCGGCACGTCGAGCATGTAGTCGACATAGCGTTCGTAGCCGAAGCCATCCTCGAACACGAACGGCAGCATCCCCGTGCGCGCCGGATCGGTATCCGACCAGATGTGGCTGCGGTACGACAGGAACCCGTTGGGCTTGCCTTCGAGGAACGGCGAATTGGCGAATAGCGCGGTCGCCAGCGGTTGCAGGGCCAGGCTGACGCGGAACTTCTGCACCATGTCCGCCTCGCTCGCGTAGTCGAGGTTGGTCTGGATGGTGCAGGTGCGCAGCATCATGTCGAGGCCCATCGAGCCGACGCGCGGCATGTGCCGCAGCATGATCTCATAGCGGCCCTTGGGCATGATCGGCAGATCTTCACGGCGCTTGTCGGGCCACAGGCCCAGGCCGAGATAGCCGATGCCAAGCTTGTCGCCGATCGCCTTCACTTGCGCCAGGTGGCGGCCGGTTTCGGCGCAGGTCTCGTGCAGGTTTTCCAGCGGCGCGCCGGAGAGCTCCAACTGCCCTGCCGGCTCCAGGCTGACGGTGCCGTCGGCCCCGCCCATGGCGATCACGTTGCCGCCTTCGATGATGGGCTCCCAGCCGTATTCGGTCAGCGCCATCAGCAGGTCGCGGATGCCGCCCTGTTCCGCATAGGAAGGGGCGTGATAATCCCGCGTGCTATAGACGAACTTCTCGTGCTCGGTGCCGATCCGCCAGTTTTCGCGTGGTTTTTCACCGCGCTGCATGGGGGCCACGAGCTGCTCGCGGCTTTCGATGACGGGATCGTTGCTATTTGAAACTTGCCGCGTGCTCATGCGCGTTCCGTTAGTGCCTGCAAGGCCTTCTGGCCAGCGCGAAATCGGAAATACACTATCCCGGAAATGGAAGGCTCAGCCGTTCCAGTCGCCGGAAATTCCCATCCACAGCGCGGTAGCCGCGATGGCCGCGGTTTCCCCCCGCAGGATGCGCGGGCCAAGCGATATGGGCACGGCGGCGGGATGGGCGCGGATCAGTGCGCGCTCGGCATCGTCGAACCCGCCTTCGGGGCCGGTGAGCAGCCCGGCCGGGCCGGGATGCGCGGCAAAGGCGGCGGCGGCGCGCGCGCCGCCGGTCTCGTCGGCGAAGAACAGGGCGCGCTCCGCCGGCCAGTCGCGCACCAGCGCCTCCAGCTTCGCCGGATCGGCCAGCACGGGCAACGCGGTGCGCGCGCATTGCTCCGCCGCCTCGGTCACGATGGCGCGGGCGCGTTCGGGGTTGAGCTTGTCCGCCACGCAGCGCCGCGTCAGCATGGGGCGGACCGTGCCGACCCCCAGTTCGGTCGCCTTTTCGAGCACGAGGTCGAAGTTCGGTTTCTTGAGCAGCGCGGGGCACAGCCAGAAATCGGGCACGGCTTCGCGCACCCGCAGGCACCGTTCGACCGTCAGCGTCACATCGCGCTTGCCCGCGACATTGACTGTGGCGAGCCATTCGCCGGTCATGTCATCGCACAGGATCACCGCATCGCCCTGCGTCACGCGCATGACCTTGGCGAGATAGTGCGCCTGCGGCCCGTCCAGCGGCAGGGTTATGCCTTCGCGCAGGGGCGTTTCGACGAACAGGCGCGGCGCGCTGCGTGGGGGCCAGGCGGGGGTGGCGGGCATGGCGGCTTCTTATCGCCGCAAGCGCTCTTCGTCATCCCCGCTTTCCCGGGGAAGACGAGGTGCTATAGCGTCGCCATGACCTCCGCACAGATCGTTCCCGATAGCGAACTTCGCGGCCTCGTTGCGCATCTGCCGCCGGGCTTGCGCGATTTCGCGCTGCTGGCGCGGTTCGACCGGCCGATTGGCTGGTGGCTGCTGTTCTGGCCCTGCGCCTGGGGCGTGCTGCTGGCGGGGGGAGCCGAGCGCTGGCCGATCGTGCTGTGGCTGCTGCTTGGCTCGATCGCGATGCGCGGGGCGGGGTGCGTCTATAACGACATCGTCGATGCCGATCTCGACCGGCAGGTGGCGCGCACGGCGGCGCGGCCGGTGGCGAGCGGGCGCGTTTCGGCGAAAGCGGCGTGGGTGTGGCTGCTGGTGCTGTGCCTGATCGGGCTGGTGGTCCTGCTGCAACTGCGCTGGCAGGCGCAGGCGGTGGCGCTGGGCAGCCTGGCGCTGGTGGCGGCCTATCCGTTCATGAAGCGCATCACCGGCTGGCCGCAGGCGTGGCTGGGGCTGGTCTTCACCTGGGGCGCGCCGGTCGGCTGGGTGGAAGTGGCCGGGTTCGAGCGGCTGGGCGGGCTGGCCTTGCTTTACGCGGGCTGCTGGGCGTGGTGCATGGGCTACGACACGATCTACGCCTGCCAGGACCGCGAGGATGACGCGCTCGTGGGCGTGGGATCGAGCGCTCTGTCGCTGGGCCGGCACGTAAAGGCGGGCGTGGGCGCGCTCTATGCCATGGCGGTGGCCTGCTGGGGCGGCGCGGTGTGGCTGGTGCGGCCCGATCCCGTGGCCCTGCTGGCCCTGCTGCCCGTGGCGGCGCATCTCGCCTGGCAGGCCGGGACGCTGCGGCCCGATGATGGCGACAGCGCCCTGGCGCGGTTTCGCTCGAACCGCTTTGCCGGCCTGCTGATGGCGGCGGCTTGCCTGGTGGTGGGTGCGGCTGGTCAGGTGTAGCTGACCACTTCGAATTCGATGCCGTCCCAATCGAAGAAGTAGAACCGCCGGCCGGGTTCGTAATCCGCATGGTTGAACGGCACGAGTCCGGCCTCGATGACGGTGCGCTCCGCCGCGTCCAGATCGTCCACCAGCAGGCCCACATGGTTGAGCGGCAGGCCCTTGGCGAAGCGCATCGGCCGCTTCTCGTCGGGCGTCCACAGCGCGAGATAGTCGGCATCGGCACTGCCGACGTGGATGGTCCAGCCGCCCAGTTGCGAAGGGCCGCGCCAGCGTTCCTCCCACCCGCACAGCCGAGACAGGAACGATGCCATGCGTTCGGGATCGCTGACGGTGATGTTGACGTGTTCAAGGCGGGCGGGCTGCATCGTTCTGTGTCCTTTCGGGGATGGTTGCGAATCGATGCTCGTGACGATGCAATCTAAAGCTGACTTGAGGTCAAGTTATGATTACGATGGCTTCATGAACCGTAACGACCTGATCCCGATCGGCGCGCTGGCGCGGCGTACCGGCCTCGCCGTGTCCGCCATCCGCTATTACGAGCAGCGCGGGCTGATCGAATCGGTGCGCAGCAGCGGCAACCAGCGGCGCTTCCTGCGGTCGGACATCCGGCGGCTCAGCTTCATCCTGATCGCGCAGAAGCTGGGGCTCGGACTGGCCGAGATCGAGCGCGAACTGGCCGCGCTGCCGCAGGGGCGCACGCCCAATGCGCGCGACTGGGCGCGGATCAGCCGTTCGCTGCGGGGCGAGATCGACCGCCGCATCGCCACGCTGGAGCGCACGCGCGAGAAGCTGGACGCCTGCATCGGCTGCGGCTGCCTCAGCCTGGCGCGCTGTCGCCTCTACAACCCGGATGACCGTGCCGGGGAGGAAGGAAGCGGGCCGCGCTATGTGCTGGATGACGGCTGATGGTTGGCCCTGGGGCGGGGGGACAAATCCCGCTATATAGAAACGACCGCTATTCGGGATCGCCGACGAGGGGCTGAACGGCAGGAGAGGCGGGGGGAGCGGACATTTAGTTCGACCAAAAACCCCAGCCATCCGCACGCCCGTTGTGCCGACTTGCTAACTTCCCCAGCAAATCTTCCGTTTCGGAAATCTGAACGCAGCTAGGCGTCATCGCCTTCGACACCGTTACGTCGAAATCGTCCATGTCAGCGACGGTCGTTTTCACTGCAGCAAAACCCGCTTTCGAGCAGGCTTGAATGAAATTGTGTGCGTCGCGTTCAGTTGGAAAAATATGCGAGAAGTCAACAGTTCGCTCGACGTCCAAATCAACGCCTCGATCCCTCATTCCGCGAAGCACTTCCGCATTTTCATCAAAGAGTGTCACAACGTGAGATTGCCAGCGTATCTCAACGTCCGCAACCGCGTCGATAACTGCCGCTCCGACCATGCCCGAATTTGTCCACGCCGCTACGCCGTCGCCAGGAGTTCCTCGGCGGCGCCAAGGTCCACGCTGACCAGCCGCGAGACGCCTTTTTCCACCATGGTCACGCCGAACAGGCGGTGCATCCGGCTCATCGTCACCGCGTTGTGGGTGACGATGAGGTAGCGCGTGTCGGTTTCACCGACCATCGCGTCGAGCATGTCGCAGAAGCGTTCGACGTTGGCGTCGTCGAGCGGGGCGTCCACTTCGTCCAGCACACAGATCGGCGCGGGGTTGGTGAGGAACAGCGCGAAGATCAGCGCCACGGCGGTCAGCGCCTGCTCGCCGCCCGACAGCAGCGTCAGCGATTGCAGGCGCTTGCCCGGCGGCTGGGCGAAGATTTCGAGGCCGGCTTCCAGCGGATCGTCGCTGTCCACCAGCGCCAGATGCGCCTCGCCGCCGCCGAACAGGCGCGCGAACAGGCGGCGGAAATGGGCGTCCACCGCCTCGAACGCGGCGCGCAGGCGTTCGCGCCCTTCGCGGTTGAGGTTGCCGATCGATCCGCGCAGGCGATGCACGGCCTCGGTCAGTTCGGCCTGTTCGGTGATGCTGGCGCCGTGGCGTTCCTCGGCATCGGCCAGTTCGTCGGCGGCGAGCAGGTTGACGGGGCCGATGCGTTCGCGTTCGGCGATCAGCAGATCGTGCCGCGCGGTTTCCTCGGCGGCGTTGCCGATATCGTCGGAGGCGAAGTCGAACCGTTCGGGCAGCAGCGGCGGCGGGCACTGGAACCGTTCGCCGGAAAGGCTGGCCATTTCCTGACGGCGCGCGTCGTCGCTTTCCGCGCGGGCCGTCGCGCCGGCGCGCCGTTCGCGCGCGGCGGCGAGCGTTTCGTTGGCCGCGCCCAGCGCCGTGTCGGCGGCCTTGGCGCCGGCATCGGCACCGGCGAGCGCGGCTTCGGCCTGCGCCAGTTCCCTGCCCAGCCGCGTGCGGATCGATTCGGCGTCCTCGATCTCGCGCAGCAGCGCGGCGGGGCGCGCGGCGCTGATCGCGCGTTCCTGCGCCAGTTCGTCACGCCGGCCGGCCATGTCCGCGAGCCGTTTTGCCGCGTCGCTGGCGCGCGCCTGCCAGTTGCGGATGTCCGAGCGGTGGACGCCCAGCCGCTCGCGCCCCACGGCAAGGCCCTGTTCCAGCGCGGCGATGGAGGCCGAAGCCGTCTGCAGCGCCTGCCGGGCGGCATCGTTGCGCGTGCGTGCCGCCTCGACCGCCGCGCGCCCGGCGGCGGGATCGGGCAAGTGCGCGCGCTTCGCTTCGGCGCTGGCGCGTTCGGTTGCCGCCGCGGTCTGGCGGTCGGCGAGTTCGGCCAGCGCGTGATCGAGT
>NZ_RQSI01000057.1:0-20567 GCF_003856955.1 Novosphingobium sp. LASN5T | reverse complement strand
CGACGATCCAGGCCGCCGGCGCCAGCGCGGCGACGATCAGCGCCAGCGGCGCGGCCGCCGCCAGCAGCAGCGTGGCCCGCGCCGTGGGATAGGCGACGGGCCAGCGGCGCCAGGCCACCGCTTCGCTCAACGCGGCGCCTCGGTTCCCTGGACCAGATCGGCGACGATCGCCTCGACCTGCCGGCCCTCGATCTCGGCGGCGGGGCTGAGCAACATGCGGTGCCGCAGCACGGCGATGGCCAGCGCCTTGACGTCGTCGGGGATCACGTAATCGCGCCCGTCGAGCGCGGCACGGGCGCGGGCGGCGCCGGCCAGCAACACGGCGGCGCGCGGGCTGGCGCCGGCCACCAGATCGGCGCTGTCGCGCGTGGCGCGCACCAGCCGCACCACGTAATCGACGATCGTGTCGGCCAGCGTTACCTGTCCGATGGCGGCGGTGGCGGCGCGCAGCACCGCCGCGTCGGCGACCGCCGTCACACCCAGATCGGCGGGCTTCGCCGACCGCGCGCCCTCGCCATAGCGGGTGACGATGCGCGCCTCTTCCTCGAACGAGGGATAGGGCACCAGCACCTTGAACAGGAACCGGTCGAGCTGCGCTTCGGGCAGGGGATAGACGCCCTGGCTCTCGATCGGGTTCTGGGTGGCGACCACCATGAACCGGTCTGACAGCGGGTGGACCTCCCCGTCCAGCGTGACGCGCCGTTCCTGCATCGCTTCGAGCAGCGCGGCCTGGGTCTTGGGCGGGGTGCGGTTGATTTCGTCGGCCAGCAGCAGCTCGTGGAAGATCGGCCCCCGCGTAAGCGTGAACTGGCTGGTCTGGAAGTTGAACAGGTTGGACCCGAGGATATCGCCCGGCATCAGGTCCGGCGTGAACTGGATGCGCCCGAAATCGAGGCCCAGCGCGGTGGCGAAGCTTTGTGCCAGAAACGTCTTGGCCGTGCCCGGCGGGCCTTCGAGCAGCACGTGACCGCCCGCGAACAGCGCGATCAGCAGATGATCGACGATCCCGTCCTGCCCGATCACGGCCTTGGCCACTTCCCCGCGGATGGCCAGCGCCAGCGCGCGCACCTGCTCCAGCGTCATCGTCTCCTGTCCCTCGGTCACGTCAAATCCTTCTCGATCTGCTGGAGCGCGGCGGCGCGGCGCGCCACCTCGTGCGGTTTGCGCGTGGCGCGCAGCTTGTTCGCCAGTTCGGAAAACGGCGGTCCGGAAAGGCCGCGCCGTTCCTGCGCGCGGTCTATCATCGCTTCGGCTTCGGCGCCGCCGTGCCCGCGCGGCAGGCCCAGCGCCGCGATCAGCCGGTCGCGCACCGCATCGGCATAAGGCCCGGTGACGAGATGGACCCGTCCGGCGCGGCGGATCAGGCCGGCGGCGTTTTCCACCAGTGCGGTCTTGCCCAGCGCGATGGCGCGGCCCTGCTGGCGGGCGGGGCCGAACCGGCAGAACGAACGCCAGCCCACCGCCACCATGGCGAGCAGCAGGCAGATCGTGGCCGCCAGGAACGGCGGCTCGAACGCCAGCGACAACAGGTTGCGGCTGGCGCCAAGGCCGTTGAGCGTGAGGTCGAACGTGACCGGCTGAGTCGTTCCGTCGGCGGCGGCCAGCACCAGTTCGCGCGCCATCAGCGCGGTGCCGCGATCCGCCAGTCCCCAGTTGTCGAGCAGGTCCGGCTCGAACACGAAGATCACGGGGTAAAGCCCGTCGTCGTCCCCGCCGATATCGTGATCGATCCCCGCGAAATCGTTGAGCGCGGGATAGTAGCCGTCATCGTCGAGGAAGGCGGCCAGGATGCGGCCGTCGCCCGAACGGACAAGCGGGATCAGCGCCTTGCCTTCGCCCGACAGCACCCGCCGATCGTCCGGCAGCCGCCCCGCGCGGCCGATTGCGCGCCAGCCCCCTGCGGGCGCGTCGCGATGGCTGGTCAGGCGCACGGCGATATCGTCGTGAAATCCGTTCCATCGCGGCGCTTCGGTGCCGACAAGCTCGGTCCAGCCGCGTGGCACCTTGTTCTTACGCTGCTGGTCGACCGGTGCGGCGACCCATTTGGGCGTGACGACCAGCGTCGGCCCGATCATGCGCCGTTCGTTGACGATCTTGGCGATATCCTCGCCCTTGGCCTCGGCCGGCGGGGTCAGCACCAGCAGCCCCACATCCCTGAGCGCGTCCTTGCGCCGCGCCCGCCGGATGTCGACGTCGTCCGCCTCCAGCATGGCGACCAGCCCGGCAAAGCCGTTCAGGCCGCGTCCGCTGGCGTGGCCTCCGCCGTTGTTGGCATTGCCCCCGCCATTGCCGAGAAACCATAACAGCGCGACGAAGGCGATCGCGCCGACGGCGACGAGCCCCAGCACCGTGCGCGGGCGGAAGGGGGATTCGTTCATCCCTGCGCGCTTTTCAGATCAGCCAGGGCGAAACGCGCATAGGCCTCGCGCGCGCGGCTCCAGTCCTCGGCGCTCAATCCGCGCAGCGCGAACAGGCTGCGCTCCACCTCGCGCGCGATCACGCCGAACGCCTGCTTGGCCGACCCGGGCAGCGCCGCGATCGCGCCGATCTCGCGCGAAGTGGTGGAGGGCGCCAGCCATTCCGGGCGCGCGGCGGCGATATGGTGGACGCTGCGCTGGAGCAGTAGGTGCGCCGCTTCGCCATAGCGGCCTTCGGCGGCCAGCCGGTCGGCCTCTTCCAGCAGGGCGATGGCGGCGGCGCGATCGGGCGTCCATTCGGTTTCGGCCGCCGCTTCGCGCGGGCGCCGGTCCCGCCACAGGGGCCACAGCAGGCTCCACGCGATCCACAGCGCGCCGGCCCCGATCAGCACCAGCAGAACCGTCTCGAACACACCGAAGCCGAGGCCCAACCACCGCTCCAGCCACTGGCTGAGCGGCTTGAGCAGTTCGGCGAGGAACCGCGCGATGGCCTCCAGCCAGGCTGGCGGCTGCGGCGGGACGACATGCTCTGGCGGGACCGGGGCGAACTGGATATCCTTGATATCGCGCATCGCGCGCCAGGCGTGTTCCCCCGCCTGTGCGCCCGCTTCCGCGCCTTGCTGTCCAGCGATTGGCCCCACCTTGGCAGTCACGAGGCCAGTGGTCGCACGCTCTTCCCGGAGCGGCAAGGGGGGATGGCACCGAAGCCGATGCGACGATGCCCGCGTGAAGCCGCCGTTCCGCTCAGCCGCGCTGGCGCTGCAAGGGATAGGTGCCGAGCATCCGGACGTGCTTGGCGAAGAAGCCCAGTTCCTCCAGTGCCCGGTCCACGGCGGGATCGCCGGGCGTTCCCACGATGTCGCAGAAGAACTCCGTGGCGGCGAAGCTCGCGCCGCGCTGGTAGCTTTCCAGCTTGGTCATGTTGACGCCGTTGGTCGCGAAGCCGCCCAGCGCCTTGTAGAGCGCGGCGGGGATGTTGCGCACCTCGAACACGAAGGTGGTGATCGCCGGGCCGGCAATACGCGCGGGATCGATCGGCTCGCGCGCCAGCACCACGAAGCGCGTGGTGTTGTCGTGCGCGTCCTCGACGTTGTCCTCGATCACCTTCAGGCCATAAAGTTCGGCGGCGATGCGCGGCGCGATGGCGGCCACGGACGGATCGCCGAGTTCGGCGACATAGGCCGCGGCGCCGGCGGTATCGGCATAGGACAGCGGCACGATGCCCCGCGCGCGCAGGAAATGGCGCGACTGGCCCAGCGCCTGCGGGTGGCTGTAGGCGCCGGTGAACGGGCCATCGCCGGTGGCCATCAGCGCCGCGTGGATCGGCAGGAAGTATTCGCCCACGATCGACAACCCGCTTTCGGGCAGCAGGAAGTGGATGTCGGCGACGCGGCCGTGCTGCGAATTCTCGATCGGGATGATCGCCCGGCCGGCGCGTCCGTCCTTCACCGCATCGAGCGCGTCCTCGAACGAAAAGCACGGCAGCGGCAGGCAGCCGGGCAGCGCGTCCATCGCCGCGCGGTGCGAATTGGCGCCCGGCGCGCCCTGAAACGCCACGGCGCGCGCGGGTTCGCGGGCGGCGGCGGCGGCCATCGATTCGACCAGGGCGAGCGCGGGAGCGGGGTAGCTTTGCATGATGCGCCGGCGATTAGGCCGCGACCGGCCACGCGGCAACCCACAATTCGGCCATCGCCGGGGCACGAATCCCCCGCGAACCGGGGGCGATCGGGCATCGTTGTTCGCATTCTTTGCGGCGTCATCGGCGCAATCGCTCTTGCGTGCGCGCGGAGGCCTGACTAGAGCGGCCAAAATTGCGCTGGGGGCCGGCAATGGGGTCGGCGGGCGCCAAGTGGGGCAGGGAATGGACGACCGTTTCAATACCATCGCCGGTTGGACCTTGTTCGGCGGGATCGTGGCACTGGGGCTTTCCAGCCTTTCCAGCCACTATTTCATGGCTGACAAGCACCATGCCCCCGAAAAGGCGGGTTACGCCATCGAAGGCGTGGAAGCCGAAGGCGGCGCCGGTGCGGCGGCGCTCGAACCGATCGCCAACCGTCTGGCCAAGGCGGATGCCGCCAAGGGCGAGGCGATCTTCGCCAAGTGCAAGGCCTGCCACACCATCGATCAGGGCGCGGCCAACGGCATCGGCCCGAATCTCTATGAAATCGTGGGCGATGCCATGGCATCGGGCCGTGGCGGCTTCGCCTTCTCCGATGCGCTCAAGGCCAAGGGCGGCAAGTGGGATTTCGCCAGCCTCGACGAATGGTTGACCAACCCCAAGAAGTTCGCGGACGGCACCAAGATGACCTTCGCCGGCATCGCCAATCCGCAGGACCGCGCCGACGTGATCCTCTATCTCAACACCAAGGGCTCCAACCTGCCGCTGCCCGCGCCCGAGGCGGTTCCGGCCGCCGGCGCCGCGCCGGCCGCCGCAGCCGTGGTGGGCGATGCCGCCAAGGGCGAGAAGATCTTCGCCAAGTGCAAGGCCTGCCACACCATCGACCAGGGCGGCGCCAACGGCATCGGCCCCAACCTGTTCGGCATTGCCGGTGAGAAGGTCGCTGGCGACCGTGGCGGCTTCGCTTTCTCCGACGCGCTCAAGGCCAAGGGTGGCAACTGGGACGACGCGACGCTCGACGCCTGGCTGTCTGGCCCGGCCAAGTTTGCCGCCGGCACCAAGATGACCTTCGCCGGCCTGCCCAGCGCGCAGGACCGGGCCGACGTGATCGCCTATCTCAAGACCAAGAAGTAAGCCGCCTTTCCGCAAGGCAGCGTGCAAAAGGGGGCGTCCGGCCGGTCCGGATGCCCCTTTTTCGTGGCCTTTGCGGGCAGGCGACATCCCATACTTGCAAATTATGCAACCCAGCCCTCGTCCTTCGCACTTGCGAAAGAACCGGTCCGACGGCACATAGGACGGGCCTTTCAGGCATCCTCTCCCAAACTTCCAAAGGCCGGCTCTGCCGGCCTTTTTTTTGGCCGGCTTTTTTTGGTCTGCGCCCTTTCCCGGTTCTTTTTCGGGGCGAAACGGCACGGGAGGTTTGCAACGCCCGGCCCACCGATTTAATCATTCAATTAAACCCGCCCCGCGCCACGGAGAGGTGCCGATGAAACCCGTGCTCTATCACTGCGCCGATGCGCGCTCGTTCCGCGTGCTGTGGATGCTGGAGGAACTGGAGCTGGACTATGAGCTGAAGCTTCTGCCGTTTCCGCCGCGCCTGCTGGAGCCGGGATTTCTCGAGATCAACCCGCTGGGGACCATCCCGTTCTATCAGGAGGGCGCGGTGCGGATGACCGAATCGCCGGCGATCGTGCAGTATCTGGCCGCGCGCCACGGCGGCGGACGGCTGGAGATCGGCCGTGATGAGCCCGGCTTCGGCGATTATCTCAACGCGCTGTCCTATGGCGAGGCGACGCTGACCTTCCCGCAAACGCTGGTGCTGCGCTATTCGCGGCTGGAGCCGGCCGAACGGCGGGTGCCGCAAGTGGCGGAGGACTATGCCCGCTGGTACCGGGCGCGGCTGCGCGGGCTGGCGGCGCTGCTCGAACAGCGTGACTATGTGGCGGGAGGCCGGTTCACCGCCGCCGACATTTCGGTGGGCTATGCGCTCCTGCTGGCACGCACGCTGCGGCTCGACCGCGATTATCCGCCGCAGATCGCCGCGTACTGGGAGCGGCTGGAACAGCGCGACGGCTATCGCCGCGCACGGGCAGCACAAGGCACCGATGGAGATTTCGCGGCATGACCACCCTGCTTGAAAACATTCGCGTGATCGACCTGACCACGGTGGTGTTCGGCCCCTATGCCACGCAGATGCTGGCGGACATGGGCGCGGACGTGATCAAGGTCGAACCGCCCGAAGGTGATCAGATGCGGCAGGCGGGGCGGCCGAAGCAGGGGCGCGGCATGGGGCCGGTGCACATGACGCTGAACCGGGGCAAGCGCTCGATCGCGCTCGACCTGAAGCAGCCGGCCGATGCGGAGGTCATGCGCGGCCTGCTCGCCGATGCCGATGTGTTCGTTCACAACGTGCGCGGTGCCGGCATCGCCCGCCTGGGGTTCGACTACGAATCGGTCAGGGCCATCCGCCCCGACATCATCTATGTCCATTGCGTGGGCTTCGGATCGGACGGCCCCTATGCCGGCCTGCAGGCCTATGACGACGTGATCCAGGCCGCGACCGGCACCACCACGCTGCTGCCGCGCGCCGATGGCGATGCCCGGCCCCGTTTCGTGCCCTCGCTGATCGCCGACAAGGTTTCGGGCCTCTATGGCACCCAGGCCGTGCTGGCGGCGCTGTTCCACCGCCAGCGCACCGGCGAGGGGCAGCTGGTCGAAGTGCCGATGTTCGAATGCTTCGCGCAGTTCATGCTGCAGGAGCACCTCTATGGCGAGGTCCATGACGATCCGGTGCAACCCGCCGGCTATCCGCGCCAGGTCGATCCCCATCGCCAGCCCTTTCCCACGCGCGACGGCTGGGTCAGCATCGTCCCCTATACCGCGCACACGATCGCCCGCGTGTTCGAGGTTCTGGAAGCGACCGAGGTGTTCGACGACCCGCGCTTCGCCACCGATCTCGATCGGCTGCGCAATGTCAGCCTGCTTTATGCCGAGATCGCCCGGCGCACGCCCGCCCGCACCAGCGCGGAATGGGTCCGGATCCTGAACGCGGCGGGCGTTCCCTGCATGGAAGTGCGCGATCTGCAGGATATCCGCCGCGATCCGCACCTGGCCGCGGTGGATTTCTTCCACCATCGCGACCATCCGACCGAAGGCGGCTATGTGGAAATGCGCCTGCCCATCCGTTTCGCCGCCATGCCGGCACGAGACCTCGCGCATCCGCCCGCCATCGACGAACACGGCCCCGCCCTGCGCGCCGAAGCGCAACGCCGCCACAAGCGCTGATCACGCGCCGGGGCGGGCTATCTGACGGGGCTGGTTCGGGGGCGGGGTGCGGCAACGGCGCACCAAACGAGCAACGCCGCAATCGCGCTAGCCATTGCACAAAGCTATGATTTCATAGGGGGAGTTTGGATGCCCGACGAGGATTCGAACCTCGATTGACGGAGTCAGAGTCCGTAGTCTTACCATTAGACGATCGGGCAATGGAGCGGCGCACTTAGAGGGGGGCTGGCGGCAAGTCAAGCGGCCTTGCGCGCCGTTCCGCGCGATGCGGGCGCGGCGGTCTTGCCGGGCGTCCCTCGTGCCGTTACCATGGCCGTCAAGTACCCGCCACGCATCACGCAGGCGGGAAAACATAAGCGAATTGAAACATGGCGGAGATCAATCCGCCGGCCCCGGGGCAGGGGGCGCGTTCCGGCAGCAAGAAGCGGCAACGACCTCCGCCGCACGCTCTGGCCGGTTCCTCGTCTCCGCAACCGAAAGCCGCCGGCGTTCCACAGGGTGCCTTGCGCCCGCCCGAGACACCAGCCTTGCCGGAGGAATCGGCGCAGCAGGCGCGGCCGCTGTGGAACCGGCCCATGCCCTTTCACCGCCAGGCCTATGCGGCGATCGACCTCGGCACCAACAATTGCCGGTTGCTGATCGCGCGGCCTTCGGGCGATCATTTCGTGGTGATCGACGCGTTCAGCCGCGTGGTGCGGCTGGGCGAAGGGCTGGCGCAGTCCGGCCGCCTTTCCGACGCGGCGATGGACCGCGCGCTGGGCGCGCTGCACATCTGCGCCGAAAAGCTGCGCAAGCGCAATGTTCACCTGGCCCGCTCGGTGGCGACCGAGGCGTGCCGGCGCGCCACCAACGGCGCGGAATTCATCGAGCGCGTGCACAGCGAAACCGGCATCCGGCTGAACATCATCACCGCGCAGGAAGAGGCGCGGCTGGCGGTGCTGGGCTGCCACATCCTGCTGGAACACGGCGACGGTCCGGCGATGATCTTCGACATCGGCGGCGGATCGACCGAGATGGTGCTGGTCGATACCGGCGAACCGGTGCCGCGCATCCTCGACTGGCAGAGCGTGCCCTGGGGCGTCGTTTCGCTGACCGAAAGCATCGGCCCGATTTCCGATGAGCCGGCGGCGCGCGCCGCCGCTTTCGCGGAGATGCGGCGGCGCGTGGACGAAGGCTTCGCCGCCTTTGCCGAACGCGTGGCGGGCGAGCGCAAGGCGGCGCTGGAGCGCGGTGCGATCCGCCTGCTCGGCACCAGCGGCACGGTAACCACGCTGGCCAGCCTGCATCTGAAGCTGCCGCAATATGACCGGCGCGCGGTGGACGGGCTGATCGTGCCGGTGGAATCGATGCGCGGAATCAGCCGCCGGCTGTCCTCGCTCAGCCCCACCGAGCGCATCGCGGTGCCGTGCATCGGGCGCGAGCGCTCCGACCTGGTGGTGGCCGGCTGCGCGATCCTGGAATCGATTTTCGACATCTGGCCGGCGGAGCGGCTGGGCATTGCCGATCGCGGCATCCGCGAAGGCATCCTGCGCAGCCTGATGGCGACGGGCGGCGAAGCCGAGCGCAGCCGCGAGGCGCTGCGCGCGATCCGCCGGAAAGCGGGCGCGCAAATGACCGGTGACCAGATAACAGGCGACCAGATAACAGGAGATAGGCCATGAGCCGGTCTGGACGCGATCCGGGCGAAAGACTGCGCACGGCCAAGAAGCGCACCGCCTCTTCGGCGCGCTGGCTGTCGCGCCAGATCAACGACCCCTATGTGAAGCAGGCCAAGGCCGATGGCTATCGCAGCCGCGCCGCCTACAAGCTGGCCGAACTCGATACCAAATTCGGCCTGCTGCGGGGCGTGCGCCGCGTGGTGGACCTGGGCATCGCGCCGGGCGGGTGGAGCCAGATCGTGCGGCAGAAGGCGCCGGCGGCGAAGATCGTCGGGATCGACCTGCTGCCAACCGTTCCGATCGACGGCGTGACCATCTTCCAGATGGATTTCATGGCCGACGAGGCGCCGGCGGCGCTCGAAGGCGCGCTCGATGGCGAACCGGACCTGGTATTGTCGGACATGGCGGCCAACACCGTGGGGCACAAGCAGACCGACCACCTGCGCACGATGGGGCTGGTCGAGACGGCGGTCGATTTCGCCGTCGCCACGCTGGCGCCGGGCGGGGCGTTCGTGGCCAAGGTCTTCGCCGGGGGTACGGACACGCAACTGCTGGGCCTGCTCAAGCGCAATTTCACCACGGTAAAGCACGCCAAGCCGCCCGCGAGTCGCAAGGATTCCTCGGAATGGTACGTGATCGCCCAAGGCTTCAAGGGCCGTGTGCGCACGGAGCCGGCGGACGAGGAAGAAACGTGAGGCCCCGGGGCCGCTAACCGTCCCAGACGCGGGCGTAGAGTTCCGCCATCTCGGCCGCATCGGGCACGCGCGGGTTGTTGGCGGGTGATCCCGAGGCGATCGCCTGTTCGCACATCGTCGGGATCAGGCCCTGCCAGCGGGCGGCGTCGATGCCCCAGGCGGCTGGCCCCGGCACGCCGAGATCGCGGTTGAGCGCGCCCAGTTGCTCCAGCAGCCGCGCCACCGCGCCCTGATCGCCCTCGCGCGCGTCGGCCACGCCCATGGCGCGGGCGCATTCGGCATAGCGCGCCAGCGCGGCGGGGGCGGACCACGCCGTCACCGTGGGCAGCAGCATGGCGTTGGAAAGGCCGTGCGGCACATGGAAATGCGCGCCGATCGGCCGGCTCATGCCGTGTACGAGCGCGACCGAGGCGTTGGTGAAGGCGATGCCCGCCTGCGTCGCGCCCAGCATCAGCGCCTCGCGCGCTTCGCGGTCATCGGGATCGTCGCAGGCGCGGCGCAGGTTGGGCGCGATCGCGCGCATCGCCAGCAGCGCCATGCCATCGGTGAACGGGCTGGCGCGCTTCGACACATAGGCCTCGATCGCGTGAGTCAGCGAATCGATCCCGGTATCGGCGGTCAGCCGGCGCGGCTTGGTAAAGGTCAGTTCGTAATCGACCAGCGCCGCCACCGGCAGGTAGGCAAGGCCGGGGCACATCATCTTCTCGTCGGTCCGCTCGTCGGTGATCACGGTGACGCGCGTCGCTTCCGATCCGGTGCCGGCGGTGGTCGGGATGGCGATCACGGGCAGGCCCGGTTCGTCCTGGACGTGGGGGGCCTTGTAGTCCGCCATGCTCCCGCCGTGGCGCGCGAGCATGGCGATGGCTTTCGCGCTGTCGAGCGGGCTGCCCCCGCCGAAGCCGACCACGCAATCGTGATCGCCTTCGCGCAGGAAGGCGAGGCCGGCCTCAATCGAGGCGACGGTCGGATCGGGAACGGTACCGTCGAAGACGCGGCTGGCGATGCCGGCAGCTTTCAGGCTGCCTTGCAGCGTTTCCACGCGGCCCTGTCCGACCAGGAAGGCATCCGTCACGATCAGCGGGCGGGACAGGCCCAGCGTGGCCAGCACATCGGGCAACTGGCGCGATGCGCCGCCGCCGATGCGCAGGATGCGGGGGAGCGCGATGCTGGCAATGCTCATAAAATCCTCTCCATGCCGGCGTTTTCATGGGCCGGGCTTTCGCCGGATCTAGCCTGTGGCGCGGGGCCGGCGCAATCACACTACGTATGCATGGAAAGCCGGAAGTCCCGTCGCGCGCTTCAGCGTGGCAGGTAGCCGCGCGCCAGGTTGGTGACGAGATACTCGGCAAGGTCCGCCGGCGCGTGCTCGCCATCGGGATCGTGCCAGCGCGCGGGCCAGTTGAGCGCGCCCGCGATGGTGAAGGCCAGCAGCTTGGGATCGGTCGGCGCCAGCGAGCCGTCGGCGATCGCCTCGCCGATCAGTTCGCGCAGGGCGTTGTCGATCCGGCGCTTGAGCGCGCGGAACTGCTGCTGGCTTTCACTCGCCAGCGCCTCGTCGCCGGTGCGGATCACGCAGCGGCCGAAATCGTCCATGTTGATCTGGGCATAGCGGCGCAGGAACCATGCCAGCCGGTCCGCGCCCGTGCCCGCTTCCTGGCGCGCCTCCGCCGCCGCCTCGATGATCTGGCCCAGCCCGCGCGATACGCATTCGAGCAGCACCTGATCCTTGTTGCCAAGGTAGTGGTAGATGGTCGGCTTGGAGATGCCGAGCCGCGCCGCCACGTCATCGAGCGAGGTCTGGTGGAATCCCTTCTCGTTGAACATCCGCACCGCCGCGCGCAGCACCGCGTCGCGCTTGGCGGCGCGATCGGCCTGGCGTTGTTCGGGGGTCTGGAAAGGCGAGGAAATGGGGGGCAAGGCGGGGTCCGGTCTGTCGCCCCCCGTGTTGACAAGAAACGCACGGGAATGCAAGTTACTCATCAGTAGATAACCAACCGGTGAGTTTCATGATTCTGACGGAAACCCAGGCCGCCGTGCGCGACATGGTGCGTGATTTCGCGCAGGAGCAGATCCGGCCGAACGCGGCGGCCTATGAAGCGGCCGGCGGCTATCCGCCGGACCTGTTCGCCGCGCTCGCCGAGATGGGGCTGACCGGCATGACCGCGCCCGAAGAGATTGGCGGGGCCGGGCTCGATTACGTGTCCTATGCCGCCGCGCTGATCGAGATCGCGGCGGCCGATGGCGCGCTGTCGACGATCCTGTCGATCCAGAACAGCCTGATCGTGTCCGCGCTGCTGCGCTATGGCACGCCGGCGCAGCAGGCGCGTTTCCTGCCGGATCTGGTGGGCGGCAAGGCGATCGGCGCCTTCGCGCTGACCGAGGCGGATGCGGGTTCCGACGCATCGGCCATCCGCACCCGCGCCCGCAAGGTGGAGGGCGGCTATGTGCTGGACGGGGCGAAGCAGTTCATCTCGTCCGGCCGCATCGCCAGCCTGGCGATCGTGTTCGCGGTGACCGATCCCGATGCCGGCAAGCGCGGCCTCTCGGCCTTCCTCGTGCCGACCGACAGTGCCGGCTACGTGGTGGACAAGGTGGAGCACAAGCTGGGCCAGCGCGCGTCCGACACCTGCGCCATCCGCTTCGACAACCTGTTCGTGCCCGATGACCTGATGCTGGGCGAGGCCGGCGCGGGCTATGCGATCGCGCTGTCCAACCTGGAAGCGGGCCGCATCGGCATCGCCGCGCAATGCATCGGCATGGCGCAGGCGGCGCTCGAAATCGCGGTTGACTATGCCAAGGAGCGCAAGAGCTTCGGCCAGCCGATCATCCAGCACCAGGCGGTGGGCTTCCGTCTCGCCGATCTGGCCGCCCGGCTGGAAGCGGCGCGCCAGCTCGTGCTCCATGCGGCGGCGGTCAAGGATGCCGGCGCGGAGACGGGTCAATCCTGCCTCAAAGAAGCCTCGATGGCCAAGCTCGTCGCCTCCGAAACGGCCGAGGCGGTCGTGTCCGGCGCGTTGCAGACGCTGGGCGGCTACGGCTATCTCGAGGAATTTGGCATCGCGCGGATCTACCGCGATGTGCGCGTGTGCCAGATCTACGAAGGCACGTCGGATATCCAGCGCATGGTCATCGCCCGCGCGCTGTAAGGCTTGCAAAACATCCCCGAAGGAGCAGGAAGCATGGAAATCAAGGGAGTGGCCGCCATCGTCACCGGCGGCGCATCGGGTCTGGGCGGTGCCACGGCGGCGCGGCTGGCGAAGGCCGGCGCGAAGGTGGCGATCTTCGATCTCAACGCCGACTTGGGCGCCCGCCACGCGGCCGAAATCGGCGCGGCATTTTTCCCCGTCAACGTGACCGACGAAGCGGCGGTCGAGAACGCGATCCTCGAAGCCGAGGCGGTCAACGGCAAGGCGCGCATCTGCGTCAACTGCGCCGGCATCGGCCCGCCCGCCAAGGTGATCGGCCGTGATGGCAAGGCGCTGCCGCTCGCCGATTTCGCAAAGATCATCCAGATCAACCTGATCGGCAGCTTCAACGTGCTGTCGAAGTTCGCCGCGCGCATCCACGATGCCGAAACGGTGGGGCCGGAAGAGCGCGGCGTGATCGTCAACACCGCCTCGGTCGCCGCGTTCGACGGGCAGATCGGGCAGGCCGCCTATTCCGCCTCCAAGGGCGGCATCGTCGGCATGACGCTGCCGATCGCGCGCGAACTCGCCCGCAGCGGCATCCGCGTGATGACGATCGCCCCGGGCATCTTCTGGACGCCGCTGCTGGCCTCGCTGCCGCAGGACGCGCAGGATTCGCTGGGCAAGCAGGTGCCGTTCCCGAACCGGCTTGGCCAGCCCGACGAATACGCGCAGATGGTGGAAAGCATCGTTACCAACCCGATGCTGAACGGCGAGACCATCCGCCTGGACGGCGCGATCCGCATGGCGCCACGCTAAAGCCAAACACGGGGTGAGGATACGATGACGATCAGCCGCGAAGCGCTCGACATGGCGGCGAAGGTGGAAGCCTTCGTCCGCGAAACCGTGGTTCCCTATGAACAGGACCCGCGCCGCGACCATCACGGCGCGCCGACCGACGAGCTGGTCATGGAACTGCGCGAAAAGGCGCGCGCGGCGGGCGTCCTCACCCCCCACATCCGCCCCGATGGCAGCCACTTCAACCAGCGCGAAACCGCCGTGATCCTGATCGCGTCGGGCCTTTCGCCGCTGGGGATGCTGGCCTGCAACACCCAGGCGCCCGACGAGGGGAACATGTACCTGCTGGGCCATGTCGGCAGCGCCGATCTCAAGGCGCGCTTCCTGGCGCCGCTGGTCGAAGGGCGCGTGCGTTCGGCCTTCTTCATGACAGAACCGTCCGACGAAGGCGGTGCCGGGTCCGATCCCTCGATGATGCAGACCACGTGCCGGCGCGACGGCAACCATTGGGTGGTGAACGGGCGCAAGGCGTTCATCACCGGTGCCGAAGGCGCGAAAGTGGGCATCGTCATGGCGAAGTCGGTCGATCCGGATTCGCAGGGCGGCGCGTGCATGTTCCTGGTCGACCTGCCCGATCCCGCGATCCGCATCGATCACGTGCCCAACACCATCGACAGCTCGATGCCGGGCGGCCATGCCACGGTCACCATCGATAACTTGCGCATCCCCGCCGACCAGATGCTGGGCGATGCCGGCGAAGGCTTCAAGTATGCTCAGGTGCGCCTCAGCCCGGCGCGCCTGTCGCACTGCATGCGCTGGCTGGGCGGGTGCATCCGTGCCAACGAGATCGCGGTGGACTATGCCAACCGGCGCATGGCCTTCGGCAAGCAGCTGATCGATCACGAAGGCGTGGGCTTCATGCTGGCCGAGAACATGATCGATCTGAAGCAGGCCGAACTGATGATCGACTGGTGCGCCGCGGTGCTCGATACCGGCTCGCTCGGCACGGTCGAAAGCTCGATGGCCAAGGTCGCGGTGTCCGAGGCGCTGATGCGCATCGCCGACCGTTGCGTGCAGGTGATGGGCGGCACCGGCGTTACCGACAAGACCATCGTCGAGCAGGTCTTCCGCGAAGTGCGCGCCTTCCGCATCTATGACGGCCCGACCGAGGTCCACAAGTGGAGCCTGGCCAAGAAGGTCAAGCGCGACTGGCGGCACGGCCATGGCGGCTGAAGTTCCTGACGGGAGCGCCGGGGCCAACGCCGGTGGGGCCAATGCGGGCGCGGGCGAGGTTCGCGTCGCGTTCGACGAAGCCGCGCTGGCGCGGTGGATGGCGGCGCATGTCGCGGGCTTCGCCGGGCCGCTGGAGGTGGCGCAGTTCAACGGCGGCCAGTCGAACCCCACCTATCGCCTGACCACGCCGGGCGCGCGCTATGTGCTGCGTCGCAAGCCGCCGGGGCCGCTGCTGAAAGGCGCGCACGACGTGCTGCGCGAGGCGCGCGTGCTGACCGCACTGGGGCCGACGCCGGTGCCCGTGCCGCCGGTGCTGGGCGTGAGCGAGGACGATGGCGTGATCGGCAGCGCGTTCTACGTCATGGCGATGGTCGATGGCCGCATCTTCTGGGATGCGCGTTTTCCCGACGTGCCGCAGGGCGAGCGCGCCGCCTACTACGATGCCATGAACGCCACGATCGCCGCGCTGCACGCGGTCGATCCCGTGGCGGTGGGCCTGGGCGACTTTGGCCGGCCCGGCAATTTCTTCGAACGGCAGATCGGGCGCTGGACGAAGCAGTATCTTGAGGACGAGCTGGCCGGCCGCAACGCGGACATGGACGCGCTGGTCGCCTGGCTGCCCGCGCACATTCCGCCGGGCGACGAAAGCCGTGTGACCCACGGCGATTTCCGCTGCGACAACATGATCTTCCATCCCACCGAACCGCGCGTGGTCGCGGTGCTCGACTGGGAACTGTCGACGCTGGGCAATCCGCTGTCCGACTTCGCCTATCACGCCACGATGTACCGGATGCCGCCGGACATCGTCGCCGGGCTGGGCGGGGCCGATCCCGTGCCGCTGGGCCTGCCAACCGAGGCGGATTACATCGCCGCCTATTGCCACCGCACCGGACGCGCGGGGATTCCGGACTGGGATTTCTATATCGCGTTCAATTTCTTCCGGCTCGCCGCGATCTTTCACGGCATCAAGGGCCGCGTGCTGCGCGGCACCGCCAACAGCGCCCACGCGCGGGAACGGGCGGAAGCCTTCCCCCGGCTGGCGGCACTGGCGCGCGAAGCGATGGAGGCCTGCGCATGAACCCCGTCCTGCTCACCCGTGATGGCGGTGTCGCCACGATCACGCTCAACCGGCCCGATCAGGGCAACGCCATCGACATGGATCTGGCGCGCGCGCTGGGCGCGGCGGCGCGCGACTGCGCGGGCGATCCGGCGGTGCGCTGCGTGGTGCTGGCGGGCAACGGCCGCCTGTTCTGCGCGGGCGGGGACATCGCCTCTTTCGCCGCCGCCGGCGATCGCGCGGGCGCTTTCCTGCACGAACTGGCGAGCGCGCTGCACGAGGCGGTGCTGGTGCTGGCGCGGATGGACAAGCCCCTGTTGACGCTGGTTCACGGCCCGGCGGCGGGCGCGGGCCTCAGCCTGGCGCTGCTGGGCGATGTGGTGCTGGCGGGCGAAGCCGCGCATTTCACCGCGGCCTATTCCGGCATCGGCCTGACCCCCGATGGGGGCATGAGCTGGCTGCTGCCGCGCGTGGCGGGCCTGCGCGTGGCGCAGGAGATGATTCTCACCAACCGCCGCGTCGGCGCGGAAGAGGCAGCGCGGCTGGGGTTGGTGACGCGTGTGGTGCCCGATGCCGATCTCGCAGCGGAAGGGCAGGCGATGGCGGTACGGCTGGCCGCTGCGCCGGTGCGGGCGCTGGGCGCCGCCCGCGCGCTGCTGCTGGACAGTTCGACGCGCGATCTTGCCGCGCATCTGGCGGTGGAGGCGGATTCGATCGCGGCGGCGGGCTCCGGCGCGGAAGGCCGAGAAGGCGTTGCGGCGTTCCTCGAACGCCGCAAGCCGGATTTCACGCGCGCTTCGTAGACGCGGATGGCCTTGCCTTGAAGCGTCATTGCGAGGGGCGCAGCCCCGCGGCAATCCAGGGCCGCACGCGGGACTCTGGATTGCTTCGCGTGCCGCTCGCAATGACGAGAAGTGGGCACGATCAGGTCATCGTGCCCCAGGGCAAGGAACAGGCGCCTCTCCCGCTGGCGGGAGAGGCGCGATAGCGTGCTTCAGAACACCACGACCGAGCGGATCGACTTGCCCGCGTGCATCAGGTCGAACGCGGTGTTGATCTCTTCCAGGCCCATGACGTGCGTGATCATCGGGTCGATCTCGATCTTGCCGGTCATGTACATGTCGACGATCTTGGGCACGTCGGTACGGCCCTTGGCCCCGCCGAACGCGGTGCCGCGCCAGTTGCGGCCCGTCACCAGCTGGAACGGGCGGGTGCTGATTTCCTTGCCCGCCTCGGCCACGCCGATGATGATGCTGGTGCCCCAGCCGCGATGGCAGGCTTCCAGCGCGGTCCGCATCACCTCGGTGTTGCCGGTGGCGTCGAAAGTATAGTCGGCGCCGCCGTCGGTCAGTTCGACCACCTTGGCGACGGTTTCCTCGCGGCTCAGGCCCTTGCTGTTGAGGAAGTCGGTCATGCCGAACTTGCGGCCCCATTCCTCGCGATCGGGGTTGATGTCCACGCCCACGATCTTGCCCGCGCCCGCCAGTCGCGCGCCCTGGATGACGTTGAGGCCGATGCCGCCGAGGCCGAAGACCACGACGTTGTCCCCCACCTGGACCTTGGCGGTGTTGACCACGGCGCCGACGCCGGTCGTCACGCCGCAGCCGATGTAGCAGGCGGACTGGAACGGCGCGTCCTCGCGGATCTTCGCCACCGCGATCTCGGGCAGGACGGTGAAGTTCGAGAAGGTGGAGCAGCCCATGTAGTGAAACACGGTCTGGCCCTTGTAGGAAAAGCGGCTGGTGCCGTCGGGCATCAGGCCCTGGCCCTGCGTGGCGCGGATCGCGGTGCACAGGTTGGTCTTGCCCGAAAGGCACGACTTACACTGGCGGCATTCGGGGGTGTAGAGCGGGATCACGTGATCGCCCGGCTTCACGCTGGTCACGCCGGGGCCGACCTCGCGCACGATGCCGGCGCCTTCGTGGCCCAGCACGCTGGGGAAGATGCCCTCGCTGTCGAAGCCGTCGAGCGTGTAGGCATCGGTGTGGCACACGCCGGTCGCCATGATCTCGACCAGCACCTCGCCCGCCTTGGGGCCTTCGAGGTCCAGTTCCACAATCTCGAGCGGCTGCTTGGGCGCAAAGGCAACGGCGGCGCGGGTCTTCATGAGGGCATCCTCCAGGAAATGGGACGGCCGCCCTTAACATTGGACCAGCCGTGCGATAAATACGTGGTTCTGGTTTATTCTGTTGCTAGCATGGGATAATCGATTGTCCAAGTGGGACGGCTTCGAAGAGATCGTCGCGATTGCCGATTCCGGCAGTTTCGTGGCGGCGGCCAGGCGCCTGGGGGCGTCCACCTCGCACGTCAGCCGGGCGGTGGCGCGGCTGGAGGCGAAAGTGGGCGCGCGCCTGTTCGACCGCACCACGCGCACCGTCACGCTGACGCCGGTGGGCCGCGCCTTCGTGGAGCAGGGCCGCCGGCTGGTCGAAGAACGCGACGAGGCGCTGCAATACCTGACCCGGCAGGGCGAGATGCAGGGCGAAATCCGCATCACCTGCTCGATCTCGATGGGCGAACGCTTCGTCGCGCCGGTGGTCACCGAGTTCCTGGAGCGCCATCCCGGCATCACCGCGACCGTGGAACTGACCAACCGTGTGGTCGATCTGATCGCGGAAGGCTTCGACATCGGCATCCGCACCGGCCATCCGGCGGATAACCGGCTGGCGGCGCGGCAGATCGCCAGCCGCTCGTCCGACCTCTGTGCCGCGCCGGCCTATGTCGCGCGCAAGGGCGCGCCGGCGCGCTGGCAGGATCTCGAAGCGCACGACTGCCTGATCGGCACCAACGCCACCTGGCATTTCGTGGAGAATGGCCGGCGGCTGACGTTCGTGCCCACCGGCCGGCTGCATTGCAACAGCGGCGCGGCGGTGGTGGAGGCGGCGGTGGCGGGCATGGGCGTGTGCCAGCTGCCCGCGTTCTACGTGCGCGATCATATCGCCGCCGGGCGGCTCGTCACGCTGCTCGACCGCTACCGCGACGCGCCCGAGCCGGTCTGGGCGGTCTATCCGCAACGCCGCCAGCTGGTGCCCAAGGTCAAGGGCATGATCGACCTGCTGGAAGACCGGCTGGGGCGCGTCATTCCCTGATCGTCATTCCCTTACGTCATTCTCTGGCCGGCGCCGCTTTCGGGGGCAGGTGCGCCAGATAGGCGAGGATCGCGGGCACGTCCTCCTCCGGCACCGGCGCGTGATAGACGTCGCGCATTTTGTGGACCACGCCGGCCCAGGCTTCGGGCGAGAGCGCGGGTTGGGTCAGCGTCATGCTGGCCGAATGGCAGGCGGTGCAATCGGCGTTGATCGTATCCGCTTTCGGCCCGCCATCCGGGCTGTCCGGAAAGAACGGTTCCTCCACCGGCAGCTCGATGGCGCTGGAGGTCAGCGTGAAGCCGTTGGCGGTGATGCGCGCGGGCTCCGGCTCCGGCTTGCGCGCGCCGGCGGCGGACACGGCAAGCGTGGCGGAGGCGAGCGCGGCGAGAAGCGCGAACGTGGGCAGGCGGCGCATCATGCGGTCACCATGATCGTGGTCGTTTCGACATTGGCGCGCATGAAGCCGCCGGGGTTCCAGATCGGCTGTAGCGGCTGGGTTTCGCCCTTGTCGCTGGTGCAGCGGGCCATGAGCGCAACCATGCCCGGCGCGCTGACCGGCACCCGCGCATCCCAGCGGCGGAAGCCGTACTTGCCCTTGTCCGGCCCCAATGTGGCGGGGAGCCAGGTCTTGCCCCCATCGGCCGAGACATCGACGCGGGCGACGCCGCAATCGCCGCCCATGGCGATGCCGCCTACCGCGATCGTCGGCGCCCACGGCACTCTCTGCCCTTCGGCCAGGCTGGTGATCCAGCTGCGCGCGACCATGCGGTTGATCGGCGTGGTCGGGAAGCCGGAACTGCCGGGGGCGACATTGGCGCCGGGCGTGTCCGGAATCTTGTAGGCCTTGGCCATCCAGTACCCGGTATCGGGCGCGGCCAGCACCTCGATGTCGTTGAGCATCTTGACCCAGTAGGTCGAATACCAGCCCGGCACCACCAGCCGCAGCGGAAAGCCGTTGAGCAGCGGCAGCTGTTCGCCGTTCATGGCGAAGGCGATCATCACTTCACCATCGCGCGCGTGGTCGAGGTCAAGCGATTTGGAGAAATCCGGGGCTTCGGGCACCAGCGGCTGGTCCATGGCGCCGAAGCGCACCGCCACCGCGCCGGGGCGCACGCCGGCGAGATCGAGCACGTCGCGCAGGCGGACGCCGGTCCACAGCGCGTTGCCCATGGCCCCGTGCGCCCATTGCGCGCCGGGCACGCGCGGTTGGAACAGCCCGCGCGAATTGCCCGAACACTGGTTGATCGCGGCGATCTCGAAGCGCGGCAGGCGCAGGATGTCCGCCAGCGTCAGCGAAAGCGGTTTCGCCACTTCGCCGCGCACGGCAAGGCGGAAGGCGTTGACGTCCACCGTCGTGGGAATGTCCGCCCAGTGCCAGCGCACGAAGAACCGGTCGTTGGGGGTGAACACATCGCCATCGAATACCGAGAGCGGGGTTTCGAGCAGCGGCGGCCGCATCCGCTGCAGGATCATCGGCCCCTTGCCGGGGAACGCCGTGGTCATCGGCCGCGTGGACGGGCCGCCCGGCAGGTGGAGGTCGATCGCGCCGTCGGCCGCGAACGCCGGGGCGGCCAGCGCGCCCGCGCCCAGCG
>NZ_RQSI01000056.1:0-20895 GCF_003856955.1 Novosphingobium sp. LASN5T | reverse complement strand
CACCGCGGAAACCATCTTGGCCAGCGGTCACGTGCGACCGCACCGAAAGGCCGGACATATGGAAGCAAGCGATCCGATCAAATTTTCCGTTCAGCCCTTGCAAGAGGGAGCCGTCCACATATGGAACTGGGCGCAGCGCTCCGAAGCAATCGCCGCCTAAACCGGGCTACGCGCCGACCAGCATCACAACGCGGCCTTCACCGGACGGATACGTCAATGGTCGGTTCGGACGTGACAAGATTTTCGTACGCTAGCCAAATGAATGCGAGAAATTGCCGTGCAGGATCTTTAACCCATGATCGTGCCAATTGGACGAAGGCAGGATCGACTGAGCGTGGCAAAGTCCCTGCTGCGGCGACAGACATCATTGAACCGCCTCGGGCCTCTCATCCGCTTCCCGCCCCCATGTAAACAGATCGAGAGCAACCTCGTCTGCGTCTTGCAGCCCGGTGCTACGGGTCCAGAACCGCTTCTGATCGGGCTTGATGATAAACACCGTAGGTATGCCGCTGCTCGCGTCGTAGATGCGAACGAAACGCTGATTGTAGATACCGCCGTCTTTGCCCTTTGAACCAAGATTCAGTTGGTGAAACTCGTTCAGCAGTTCTGCCGAACCAATCCTCTTCACATCGATTGACTCGGCGGATTCACCACCCAGCGTGAAGGCAATCAATCGATACGGCATGCGTTCTTTATCAGATTGAAAAATCGTCGCAGCGATCGGCTTGTCTGCACCGAAGCCCGCCTTCAGCACCCTTATAAAGAAGCTGCAATAGGATCGGAGGTGCAATTCATCGCCATTGTGATCCGCGTTGGTGCTTTGTCTCCCGATCGACCGCTCACCTTCAAGAAAGTCGCTAAGCGTAAAGCCCATCATGTCCTCGATAAGCACGCGTTCAGCGTCCTTGAGGTTGAACAATTCAAACACGATTGGATCGATCTCCGCATGAGAGCGGACTTCACCGAGTTGGTCGGGAGCGCGCGGCGGCAGGGGCAGGCCGAGAAGCTCCGACTTCGACGGCTTGGGGATGAACACAAACCTGCCGCTCGTAAGTAGAAGAAAATATACAGCCAGATAGCTGTTGAAAACCAAGCAGGCCGCTTCAAGATCACTGCGGCAGGCTGAATGCAGGGAATAGTAGCTTTCGTTGCAGAGAAGTCCGGTTTGACGCGCAGAACGAGTCAACCGGGCATGAAAGCGACCACTCGGCTTATTCCAGCTCTGTTTTACGATAAGCTGCGGCCATGCAAAGGCCGCAACATCCGTAGAAGCACGGGAATCCACTGCTACATTGCCAAACCGAGGAAATCCCTCGACGTCTAAGAACGGAAACGTACTATCAAAGGGAAACATCCTATCGTTAAATATCTGCATATCTTTATACGCAGCGATGGTTTTTTTCCTATCGCCAAACTTCACGCCCTGCCGACTTACCAAGCCATCAATTTTTTCCACGGTCGGAAAAGTATTCAACTTATCGACGAGTTGAAGGTCGCGCCTCGTTCCCCACATCAGCTTTGACCATATCGCGGGATCTTCGATCGCCTCGGCGACTGTCAGCGTTTTGCGGTCTTGCGGCTCGATGACGATTGTGAACTCGTCCAGTAGAGGCACGGTGTGCTTGGGGCTGACGTAGCTTATGACGTCTTCCCGCGATGGCGCGGTTCGCTCAAGGATAGCGACGCAACAAGGCGATACCGATGTCTCTTTGGTATGCGTCTTTCGCTTGAAGACGCTAAACCGCAGCGCGGACAGGTTATAGATCTTCCGCACTCTGTGCTGGGAGAACAGCGCCTTCCGAAATTCTACTGCCGGACCGCTAATGTTGAATAGGAGCGAGTTTGCCGATTGTATCAAGGCAATCCTGCCTTCAGGCTTCGAAAGTACTGCGGCCTTCGCCAGAAACAGGCCGCCAATGTCATTGTTGGCAACCGGCCATTTGTGCGAGGGATCGCTCGCCCAGACCTTGGCGATATCGGTGATAACGCCGTCGCCCCAAGGGGCGTTGCCGATGACCAGATGATAGGACTGTTCATCGTCCTTTGACCGAAAGCCTTCATGGCTCTCATCAAAAAAGTCCGCGCAAATCAGCCTGCGCTGGCGCATCGTCGGAAATATCACTTGGGTCCAATAATGCCTCGGCTCTATCTCATCACACATCGCCAGGTATAGACTGAAACATGCCACGCGAACGGCGTGCGGATCGATATCAACACCGAATATGTTTCGCTCCAGCAAGCGCCGAAGAGTCTCCGCTCGAATTAGCTTGTCCGGATTCGCATTCCTCCACCGATGAACAAGCCGCTGGAAGGCTTTGACCAAAAAGACACCCGATCCGCATGAGGGATCGATGATCTTGAGATCCCATTCAGCACCATCCCACGGAAGAACTTCGTCAAGGACGAAATCGACAAGGTATGGTGGGGTGTAAAAAATGCCGTCGCGCGCAGCACGCTCCGTAACGAACGTCTCATAAATACTACTGATGAATTCGAGCGGGATGACGTCGAAAGCATATTGTGGCCAGAGACACATCTGCCGGGCAGGCATGTCCAGATCGCCCCGGATAAAATCCGCCAAGAGCGAAAGGTGTTTCGGTTTGACGACCTGCTTTTCGGTTGCCCAGCCAACTGCGCGCTCCTCCGCTGTTGCACCCTTACCGGGAAACAAGTCCCCATTGAATTTGGCATTGAGCCAGTCAAACAGGTGATAGGTGTCGGCATAATCGGAAAGCAGCCCGTGGAAAGAGTCATGCACCTTTGCAAGTACACCCTCCCGTTGCAGCCGGTGCAGGCTTGCAACGGTCAGCGCCGGGTTTCCATCCTGATCCTTCCGATCGAACAGGAACTGCACGAAAATAATCCGTGCGAGAAGGTCATGGCAAATATCGTCATTCGTTAGCCCCAGCTGTGAGAGCTGCCCACGAATGTGCCGTAGGTTACCAAGCAGCATCTGGTCGGCGCGACCATCGCGATCAAAGCGAGTCGAGTGTTCGGAAAAGAATGCGCCGGACACCAAGTTAATCCAATGCAGCGCCCGTGCAGCCTGCAACTCAAGGGCATGCGCGCTATCGGCGTGGAGTTCGTCCGCTCGCAGGTCGCGCACCAGGTAATCTTCGAGCGCGCGGTTCGGGTCGGGTGCCTCGCAGCAACTCCATACCCGCAACAGCGATGGCTCGATCGTGACCAGTATGGGGACATGAGAAAAGTTCCAACACAGCCGCTGTAGCTCCCTAAGACTGGCCTCGCTGGGACCGTTCCGGAACTCGGCAACGACAGCCAAAGGTGGTTCGGATGAACGTGCATCAGGATTGGCCATGAGGACCCCGACTCGGGTTTCATCGCCGTCGCACACCCTATGAAGCGCACGACCGATCTTGTTTCGAACTAGCGAAGCGAACACCGACGCGCCCGCTCCGGACGGATGCATAATGGCATCCGGCTCGGGCCAGCCAAGTACTTCATGCGTGCGATCAAGCGACAGAGCAGGACGGTCAGTCACGACAACTCCATCTGCGTTTGCGGATCACCACCGAATTTACCCTTTGTCGCGCTTCCGCGAGACTTTTTCTTGTTCACATCGACGCGATTGAAAACGGGATTGTAGGGGATACCATTGAGGCGAAGCTCAGCAAGGAGCGCCGCGATTATTCCGAGATGCGAGGACACCTCGCCGCGCTTCGAATAATTTGAAACGGAATTTGCCCTCATGCCCAACAGTGCGGCGAAGTCCCGGACGCTCAGACCCGCCTTTCCCAACTCTGATATGAAATCGTCATACGACATTTCGAACTTGGCAATCCTCATGTTTTTATGAGAATGGCACATAAAAAGATGAGTGTCTACCCGGTTCGCCACTCTGAACGAATGGCGAGTTACCGCGTTTGCGCTCCTAAAACCGGACAGTCAGCACAGTCCAACCTAGCGGTCATTTGAGGCTCTAACTACGCTAGCCTTTCTGCCTTTCCGCTACGATACGCCGCCCGCAACTCGCTGTTGCATTCACCCGCTTTGATGTCTCTTTGATCCGTCTCACGAGCGCAGCCGATGATCGGTTGCCTCGCCGACACGAGGCAATTTATGAGCGTGATCCCCATCCCGTCGCAAGCATCGTCGCGCGGAGCGCGTATGCTGCGCACTGCGCTCGGGCCGGAGATCGCCGTCTGGCTTGAAGATGCCTCGGTCATCGAGGTCATGCTCAATCCCGACGGGCGGCTCTGGATCGACCGGCTCGGAGCCGGGATCGCCGATACGGGAAGCGCGATGTGCGCTGCCGACGGCGAGCGGATCATCCGCTTGGTAGCGCATCATGTCGGAGCCGAGGTTCATGCCAAGGCGCCGCGCGTGTCGGCGGAGCTTCCCGATACGGGTGAACGCTTCGAAGGCCTGTTGCCGCCCGTGGTGGCTGCGCCGAGCTTCGCGATCCGCAAGCCTGCCGTCGCGGTGTTCACGCTTGGGGATTATGTCGCAGCGAAGATCATGTCGGCTTGGCAGGCCGGCGCGCTGGTTCGCGCCGTTGCGGCCCGGAAGAACATCCTGGTCGCTGGCGGCACGTCGACCGGCAAGACCACCCTCACCAACGCGCTCCTGGCCGAAGTCGCCAAGACCGACGATCGCGTGGTCCTGATCGAGGACACCCGCGAGCTGCAATGCGCTGCGCCCAACCTCGTGTCGCTGCGCACCAAGGACGGCGTGGTCACGCTATCCGACCTGGTCCGTTCTGCCCTGCGCCTGCGGCCCGACCGCATCCCGATCGGCGAGGTGCGCGGGGCCGAAGCGCTCGACCTGCTCAAGGCCTGGGGCACCGGCCATCCCGGCGGCGTCGGCACGATCCACGCAGGATCGGCGCTTGGGGTCCTGCGGCGCATGGAGCAGCTGATCCAGGAAAGCGTGGTCACCGTGCCGCGCGCGCTGATCGCCGAGACCATTGATGTAATCGCCGTCCTTGTCCGCGACGGGACCGGACGGCGGCTTGCCGAACTTGCCGAGGTCGCCGGCCTCGATGATCGCGGCGACTACCAGATCCTCCCCATCACACCCCCAGCCACAGGAGTTTCATCGTGATCCAGACCCTATCGCGCGCGCGTGCCCGCCTCTCCGCTGCCGTGCTCGGCACCTTTGTTGCTCTTGCCGTCGCGGGGCCTGCCCATGCGGCAGGCTCGTCGATGCCGTGGGAGGCACCGCTCCAGTCGATCCTCGAATCCATCCAGGGGCCCGTCGCTAAGATCGTTGCGGTGATGATCATCATCGCCACCGGCCTCGCGCTCGCGTTCGGCGACACCTCGGGCGGCGCGCGGCGGATGATCCAGATCGTGTTCGGCCTGTCGATCGCCTTTGCCGCCTCCTCCTTCTTCCTGTCGTTCTTCTCGTTCGGCGGCGGGGCCTTGGTGTGATGGGGGGTCCGATGGAGACCGCGGCGCCCGAAGCTGTGCCGGGCTTTGTCGTTCCGGTTCACCGCGCGCTGACCGAGCATATCCTGCTTGGCGGCGCGCCGCGCGGGCTGGCGATCGCCAATGCGACGCTGGCCGCCGCGATCGGGCTTGGCCTGCGGCTGTGGATCGCCGGGGTGGTGATCTTCGCGCTCGGCCACATGGTCTCGGTCTGGGCGGCGCGGCGCGATCCGCAATTCGTCGATGTCGCGCGGCGGCATCTGCGCTTTCCCACGTTTCTGAGGGTCTGAGCCCATGCTCTCGCTTCGCGAATATCGGAACAAGGCCGACCGGCTTGCCGACTTCCTGCCCTGGGCCGCGCTGGTCGCGCCCGGCGTGGTGCTCAACAAGGACGGCAGCTTCCAGCGCTCGGCCCGCTTTCGCGGTCCCGATCTCGACAGCGGGACGCCCGCAGAGCTGATCGCTACGACCGCGCGGCTCAACAGCGCGCTGCGGCGACTGGGTTCAGGCTGGGCCATTTTCGTTGAGGCGGGACGCCGCCCGGCGCTGGATTACCCGGATAGCGACTTTCCCGACCCGGCCTCAGCGCTGGTCGAGCGTGAACGCGCCGCGCAGTTTGCCGAAGAAGGCGCACATTTCGAAAGCCGCTATTTCTTGACCCTGCTGTGGATGCCGCCCGCCGAAGACGCTGCCCGCGCCGAGAGCTGGCTCTACGAGGGCAAGGCCGAAAAAGGCATCAATCCCAAGGAACTGCTCGACCTCTTCATCGATCGCACCGAGCGCCTGCTGCGTCTGATCGATGGCTTCGTGCCCGAGGTGGCCTGGCTCGATGACGGCGAGACGCTGACCTACCTGCACAGCTGCGTTTCAACGCGCAGTCACCGCGTCCGCGTTCCCGAAACCCCGATGCATCTCGACGCCGTGCTGGCCGACGAGCCGCTGACCGGGGGGCTCGAACCGCGCCTGGGCCGCGCGCACCTGCGCACGCTGACCGTGGTCGGCTTTCCCAGCAGCACATTCCCGGGTCTGCTCGACGAGCTCAACCGGCTCGCATTTGCCTATCGCTGGTCGACCCGAGCGGTGATGCTCGACAAGACCGATGCCACCAAGCTGACCGCCAAAATCCGACGCCAGTGGTTCGCCAAGCGCAAGTCGGTTGCAAGCATCCTCAAGGAAGTGATGACCAACGAGGCCTCAACGCTGCTCGACAGCGACGCCTCGAACAAGGCCGCCGATGCCGATGCTGCGCTGCAGGAGCTCGGATCGGATTTTGTCGGTCAGGCCTATGTCACCGCCACCGTCACGGTATGGGACGAAGACGCGGCGCTGGCAGCCGAAAAGCTGCGTCTGGTCGAGAAGGTCATCCAGGGCCGCGATTTTACCGTGATCGCCGAAGGCATGAACGCGGTCGAGGCCTGGCTCGGATCGCTTCCTGGCCATGTCTACGCCAATGTCCGGACACCCCCGATCTCCACGCTCAACCTCGCCCACATGATCCCCCTGTCTGCCGTGTGGGCCGGGCCGGAACGGGACGATCACTTCAATGCCGCCCCACTATTCTATGCGCGGACCGAAGGCTCGACCCCGTTCCGGTTTTCGCTCCATGTTGGCGATGTCGGCCACACACTGATCGTCGGTCCGACCGGGGCAGGCAAGTCGGTGCTGCTGGCACTGATGGCGCTGCAGTTTCAGCGTTATGGTCGCGCGCAGATCTTTGCCTTCGATTTCGGCGGCTCGATCCGGGCTGCGGCGCTGGCATGCGGTGGGGACTGGCAGGACCTCGGCAACTCTTTGACGGGTTCTGGCCTGGCCGAAGACAGCGCTGGCGCGGTGCTGTTGCAACCGCTCGCGCGGATCGACGAGCCGGCAGAACGCAATTGGGCGGCCGAATGGCTTCAGGCGATCCTTACTGCTGAAGGCATAACCATCGATCCCGCGACCAAGGAGCATCTCTGGTCGGCGCTGACCTCGCTCGCCACCGCCCCCATGGCCGAGCGCACACTCACCGGGCTGGCTGTGCTGCTCCAATCGCAGGCCTTGAAGCAGGCGCTCGCGCCCTATTGCATTGGCGGGCCGTTCGGGCGGCTGCTCGATGCCGAGAGCGAACATCTGGGACAAGCGAGCTTTCAGGCCTTTGAAACCGAAGGACTGACGGGCTCGGCCGCAGCCCCTGCCGTGCTATCCTACCTGTTCCACCGCATCGAAGGCCGGCTCGACGGCTCGCCGACGATGATCATCATCGACGAGGGCTGGCTTGTCCTCGACAGCCCGGCCTTTGCCGCGCAGCTGCGCGAATGGCTCAAGACGCTGCGCAAGAAGAATGCGAGCGTGGTTTTCGCAACGCAAAGCCTTGCTGACATCGAGACCAGCGCGATTGCGCCCGCGATCATCGAAAGCTGCCCAACCCGCATCTTCCTCCCCAACGAACGCGCGGTCGAGCCGCAGATATTGGCGATCTATCGCCGTTTCGGCCTCAATGACCGGCAGATCGAGATCATCGCCCGGGCAACGCCCAAGCGCGATTATTACTGCCAATCGGCGCGCGGCAACCGACTGTTCGAACTTGGCCTTGGCGAAGTCGCGCTCGCGTTCACCGCCACCTCATCAAAGGCTGACCAACTCGCGATCGATGCGATCACGGCGGCGCACGGCTGCGCCGACTTTGCGGCGCGCTGGCTGCGCCATCGCGGCCTTGCCTGGGCAGCCGAGCTGCTGCCCGCTCCCACTACCCTTCCCCAACCCGGTCCCCAGCCCGGTCCCTTGCCGGACCAATCCCAGGAGTAGTGCCCATGAAAGCCCGTAAATTCGTCTCGATGCTCGCTGCCGGTTTCGCAGTTCTCTCGGTCAGCGTCAGCACCATGCTGCCGACGGCTGCCCGCGCACAGATCGGCGGCGTGGTGTTCGACCCGCGTAACTATGCCCAAAACATCCTGACCGCCGCGCGCACGCTCGAGCAGATCAACAACCAGATCCGGCAGCTCCAGAACCAGGCCACCTCGCTCGTTAACGAAGCCCGCAACCTGCAATCGCTGCCACTGACCGTGCTCGAACCGCTGCAAGCGCAGATCCGGCAGACGCAGGCCTTGCTCGGACAGGCGCAGCGCGTGGCTTATGATGTTCGTCAGATCGAACGCGAGTTCCAGAACAACTATCGCGCGGGCGCGATGACGGGGCCGCAGCGCATGCTGGTCCAGGGCGCCGAAGCGCGGTGGCAGAACAGCGTGGGCGCCTTCGAGGATGCCTTGCGGGTTCAGGCCGGTGTGGTTGGCAATATCGACGGCACGCGCGGCGCCATCGACAGCCTCGTTGGCTCAAGCCAGTCAGCAACCGGCGCGCTTCAGGCCGCTCAGGCTGGCAATCAGCTTTTGGCAGTGCAGGCGCAGCAACTTGCCGACCTGACCGCCACGGTCGCCTCGCTCGCGCGCGCACAATCGCTCGACGCCGCTGCACAAGCGACCGCCAAGGCGCAGGCACGCGAACAGCTGCGCCGCTTCCTCGGCGATCGCCGACCCTATGTTCCGGGCAATGCCCGGCTGTTCGGGAACTGATGCGATGGACAGCAAGCTCTTTGCGCGGATTGGGGCCGGTGCCTTCGTCGCCATTGCCATCACCATGGCCGTGCTCGAATTGCGCGAAGAGCCTGCGCCGCCGCCTAGCGCTGCGATAGCTGCGGCGGATGTATCCGGGGACGGTGCAAAGGCCACCCTCACCTATTGCGCAGGGCTCGGCCTTGAGGCGGCATCGGTCGATATCTGCACCGCAGCATGGGCAGCGGAGCGCCGCCGGTTCCTGGGGCAAGCCGAACGCGATGCGGCGAACGTGCCCCCTGTGGCTGACAACAGCGGGGATGCTGCTCTCGATATGGCGGGGGATCGCTGACATGGGTGGCACCGGCGTCGTCGACCGCTTCCTCGACATCTTTTCGCGCTACATCGACAGCGGGTTCGGCCTTTTGGGCGGCGAAGTCGCCTTCATCGCAACCACGCTGATCGTCATCGATGTCACGCTGGCAGCGCTGTTCTGGTCTTGGGGTGAGCAGGACGACATTCTTGCGCGCCTGGTCAAGAAGACCCTCTTTGTCGGCATCTTCGCCTACATCATCGGCAACTGGAACAGCCTCGCACGCATCGTGTTCGAAAGCTTTGCCGGGCTTGGCCTCAAGGCCAGTGGCACCGGGTTTACGGCTGCCGAACTGTTGCAGCCAGGCCGGGTAGCGCAAGTCGGGCTCGATGCCGCCTATCCCTTGCTGGAATCGATCTCCGAACTGCTTGGCTTTGTCAGCTTCTTCGAGAATTTCCTGCAGATCGTGATCCTGCTGGTCGCCTGGGCGATCGTCATCATCGCCTTCTTCATCCTATCGATCCAGCTGTTCATCACGCTTATCGAGTTCAAGCTGGCAACGCTCTGCGGCTTGGTGCTGATCCCGTTCGGCCTGTTCGGCAAGACTGCCTTCATGGCCGAACGCGTCCTCGGCAATGTCGTCTCGTCCGGCATCAAGGTGCTGGTGCTCGCAGTGATCGTCGGCATCGGCTCGACCATCTTTTCCGAGTTCACGACCGCTATCGCGGGCGAACCCACGATCGAAGACGCGCTGTCGATCGTGCTGGCAAGCCTGGCGCTGCTCGGCCTTGGCATCTTCGGTCCCGGGATCGCCAATGGTATCGTCTCGGGCGGACCGCAGCTTGGCGCAGGCGCCGCAGCCGGCACCGCGCTGCTCGCCGGCGGCGCTGCCGCAGGCGCTGTCGCCGGTGCCAAACTGGCGGGCGGCGCGGTCGCCAGCGCGGCCTCCAACGTCGCGCAAGGGACGTCGCGCGCGGCAGGCGGCGCGACCATGGCCTACGCCCTCGGCTCTGCCGGCAAGTCGGGCGGCGCAGCAGTGGCAGGCGGCGCCCGTGCCGTCGGCGAATATGCCGCCAGCGCCGCGACATCGCCGCTGAGGAAGGCCGGTGACGGCGTGAAGCAATCCTTCCGCGAAGGCAGCCGCGACGCCATCACCAAGACGGGCGGAACGATCACTCCCGGCCCAAATACGCCGCCGCCCCCTCCGCCCGCAGCTGCCGATCAAGGCCAGCCCGCGTGGGCCAAGGCGATGAAGGACCGGCAGACGATCTCCCATGGCGCGAGCATCGCCGCCCACACGCTCAAATCGGGCGACAGCCACGGCGGCGGCGCCTCGGTCGACACCTCAGAAAAGGACTGATTCCATGTTTCGACGCCCTTCGATCCGCTATGGCAAGACGCCAGAGCCAGAAACGCCCTACCAGCGCGCAGCCCAAGTCTGGGACGAGCGCATCGGTTCGGCGCGGATACAGGCGCGAAGCTGGCGTTACGCCTTTTTCGGCGCGCTCGGTCTGTCCGCCTGTCTCACTGCGGGGATCGTCTGGCAGGGTTCGCAGGGCTCGATCATTCCCTGGGTGGTGCAGGTCGACAAGCTTGGCGAAGCCCAAGCCGTCGCCCCTGCGGTCAGCGACTTTGACCCGAGCGACCCCCAGATCGCATTCCACTTGGCGCGGTTTATCGAGCAAGTGCGTAGCATTCCCGACGATCCGATCATCGTCCGCCAGAACTGGCTGCGCGCCTACGACTTTGTCACCGACCGCGGCGCATTGGTGCTCAACGACTATGCGCGGATCAATGATCCCTTCGCGGCTGTAGGCCGCGAGCAGGTCGGGATCGATGTCACCAGCGTCATCCGCGCCTCGCCGACCAGCTTCCGCGTTGCCTGGGTCGAGCGGCGTTACCGCGATGGCAGCTTGGCCGAGACCAGTCGCTGGACCGCGATCCTCACGATCACCGTCCAAACCCCGCGCACCCCCGATGCCCTGCGCAAGAACCCGCTCGGCATCTTCGTCAATGCCATCAACTGGTCAAAGGAACTTGGCTCATGATCTCGCCCATTCCCGGTCGCCTTGCGGCGACCCTCCTGCCCATCCTGCTTGGAACAACCGCCTGTCCGGCTTCAGCCCAAGTGGTGGCATCAGAGCCGGTCCCAGTGGTCGTCGAGGCGGCGACCGCCGCAACAATCCAGACGCAATCCGAACCGCGGCGAGCCCCCTCCCGCGCCGCGCGCCGCTCTCCCCCATCCTTGCCCCGGGATCGGGTGGGAGCGGCAAATGCCGCCGCGCGCGTGCAGCCTGAGGGCGAGCAGTTCATCAACGCGATCCAGAACTATGCCTGGGCGCCCGGCGCGCTCTATCAGGTTTATGCCGCGCCGGGACAGGTGACCGACATTGCGCTGCAGGAAGGCGAGCAGTTGGTTGGCGCCGGACCTGTTGCTGCCGGTGATACGGTGCGCTGGCTGATCGGCGACACCGTAAGCGGGCGCGGGGCCAATGCGCGGGTCCACATTCTGGTCAAGCCGGTCCGCTCCGACATCACCACCAACCTTGTCATCAACACCGACCGCCGCACCTATCACATCGAGCTGCGTGCCAATCCATCGGTCTACATGGCGTCGGTCTCCTGGACCTATCCGCAGGACGAGTTGATCGCCTTGCAACAGGCGCAGGAAGCCGAGACGCGCGCGGCACCAATTGCTGCCAGTATTCCGGTCGAGGCGCTCAATTTTTCCTACCGCATATCGGGCGATTGGCCTGCTTGGCGACCGATGCGCGTGTTCGATGACGGGCGGCAGACCTTTATCGAATTTCCCGAAAGCGTAGCGCAAGGTCAGATGCCGCCGCTGTTCGGGCTTGGCGAAGGCAATCAGGCCGAGCTCCTCAACTACCGCGTGTCAGGCCGCTTCATGATCGTCGACCGGCTGCTCGAGCGCGCCGAACTGCGCCTCGGCGACCGCCGTTCGCAGCAGCGCGTCGAGATCCGCAAGGAACGCCGGAGGACGCCGTCATGAGCGACGAAGCTGCTCAAACGCCAGAAGAGGCGGTCAAGCTGCGCGGCGATCCACCGCGCGTTATGCGGCTATCGCGCAAGGCCATCGGTATTGCTTCGGCCTGCGGCTTTGCCCTTGTCGGCGGTGCGTTGATCTACGCCCTGCAGCCCGCGAGCCTGGCCGAGCGCGAGGAGCTGCTCAACACCGAAGGCGCCGCGCGGCCCGATGCATTGGCCGATGCCCCTCGCGACTATGGTGATGTCCCCAAGCTTGGCCCGCCCCTGCCCGGCGATCTCGGCGCGCCGATCCTGGCGGCACAACAGCGCAGCGATGTGGCAGAGCTTCCGCCGATCGGCGCTGCGCCGCCCACTGGCCCTGCGCCAACGCCCGCGCAAACGGCAGCCGAGACGCAACGGCAGCGGTTGTTGCAGGAACGCAGCGCTGCGCGCGAGAGCCGCCTGTTCTTTGGCGGCGGCGCGGGAGGAGTTGCTGTGAGCGATGGATCTGCGATTGCGGGCGCTGGCAACCCGCCTGCAGTGCCGCAGCTCGCCGCCGAGGCGCCGCGCCCTGCTTTTGCCGAACGCCCCGTCGAGCGCCGGACGGTGTCAGTCAGTCGGATCGAACCGCCCGCAGGCACCCATGTCTTGCAGGCGGGCAGCATCATTCCTGCGGCACTGATCACCGGGATCCGCTCCGATCTTCCGGGTCAGGTCACCGCGCAGGTCACCGAACCTGTCTATGACAGCGTCACCGGCCGCATCCTGCTCATCCCCCAAGGGTCCCGGCTGATCGGCGACTATAATGCCGACGTATCCTTCGGCCAGCGCCGGGTGCAGCTTGCATGGAACCGCCTGATCCTGCCCGATGGCCGTTCGATAGTGCTCGAACGCCAGCCCGGCGGCGACCCGTCCGGCTTTGCCGGGCTGCAAGACGGCGTGGACTTCCATTGGGGCGGCGTTCTGCGCGCGGCGCTGGTCTCGACCCTGCTGGGTGTTGGCGGCGAGCTTGGCGCTGGCAATGACGACAATCTCACCCGGGCGCTGCGCCGCGGTTCGCAGGACAGCGTCGGCCGCGCAGGCGATCAGGTGGTCAGCCGTGAACTCGAGGTACGGCCGACTCTGACCATCCGTCCCGGATTTCCCGTGCGCGTGCTGGTGACCCGTGATCTGATATTGGGAGGCGGATCATGACTCGATTGAAATTGGCCGATCTGGCCGATGAAAAGCCGGTCAAGGTAACCGTCGAGCTCTCGTCCCGACTTCACCGCGAACTGCTCTCCTATGGCTTGGCGATCAACGGCGGCGATACCAAAGATGCTCCCACACCTGAGCGACTGATCCCGCCGATGATCGAGCGCTTCATTGCGACCGACCGGTCCTTCGCCAGATTGCGCCGTTCGGGTCAGGCCGGATAGCGTTCGCTGATCAGTTCGAAGAAACGCTTCAGAGCTGGATTATCGTTATCCTCGCGCCAGTAGAAAGCATAGTCGAGCCGCGCAGGGCCGCCCTGGTCCATGATTTCGAGAAACGTCAATTCCGGCCATTGCACCCCGATCGAGGCTTCGGTGGCAAGCGTAATGTACCGGCCGAACGGGACCGTGCTCAGAACGCTTTCGAGGCTGGTGTCCTGCATGATCAGGTGGGCTCGATAGCCCTGATCTGACAATCGACGCTTCAGATTGCGGGCCATTGCGGGGCCTACGCCTTGGCTGGGCAGCACGAAAACCAGTCGGCGCAAATCACTCCAGTGAAGCCCATCCGACTTGGCGAGTTGATGGTCTTTCGGCAAAGCGACAAGCAATCGCTCCGACCAGGCGGAGCGCCGCGAGATGCCAGCGTCGTGTGCGTCTGACGGCATCAGAGCCACGTCAATGATCCGTGCCTTCAGGTCGCTGAGCATCCGCTCGGGATCGGCCTCGATCCCGTCAAACTGAATGTCGGGATGACGCCGCATGTACTCGCCAATGGTCGCACGCATGTTGCCGGCCATCAATGACGCAGAAAAGCCGACCGCGATCCGACCTTCCTCACCATAGCTGACCGCGCGGGCTGTCGTCTGAAGATTGTCGATATCGGTAAGAATGCGCCGGGCAACACTGAGGAACGCCTTGCCTTGTGCGGTCGGTATCGCGCCGCGTGTGCTGCGTTCGAAGAGCTTGATCCCGAGGCGTGATTCCAACGCGGCTATTCGTCTGCTCAGTGTCGACTGCTTGATGCGCATTGCTTCGGCTGCGCGTGAGAAATTCTGGGCATCGGCGGTGGCTACCGCAAATCTGAGCTGACGCACTTCGATCATAAGGCTTTGCGACCCTTATCTTTATCCCCGTGCTTCGCGCTATCACCAAAAGCCCGAAGCCCCTAGGTTCCTTTATCCAAGCTACATCGAGCGACGAACAACCGCTGCGCGATGCTATGGCGCGGCCCGATTGAATTATGGGAGCACAACGCAACCGCTTATGTTACATCAGGCCATTACTTCACAATTTCATACGGATCTTCATTTGTTGAGACGAGCGACTAGGCGAACACCTATGTTCGCGTTTCGCCACAATTTTTTTTCAACATTTACATTATATGCCTCCGCCAAAATGAATAAAACAACACGTTAGCCGCAAGAGATTTATCTGTGCGGAGATCAAGCGCCTCATTCTTCGGCGCTCGCCTGATATGCCGCCGGGTTAACGCCGAAACGCGTGGTAAAGGCACGCGAAAAACTGCTTGGGCTCGCATAGCCCACGCCGCGCGCGACTTGCTCGACGGATGCGCGGCTACGCAGCAACCGGTCTGCCGCAGCGAGCAAGCGCAGTTCGCGCAGCACTGTGGCGGGAGGGTGTCCGAACGACGCCTGGAACCGCTTAATGAAGGCCGACCGGCTTAAGCATGCCAGCTGCGCCAGGGACATCACACTGTGTGCCGCACCGGGCTCATGCACCATGGCGCTGAAGGCACGCATCACCTGCTCATCGCTAACCAGATCAAGCGCACCAAGCCAACTCTGCTGTTCGGCGAGCCCGCGGCGCAACAGTATCACCAAAACCTGGCGCAGCATCGCTGCGGCCATCGTCCGGCCGCCCGTGTTGTTCCCACTGAGTTCGGTGCGGATCAATGGCATCAGACTGCCGACACTATCTTTGCCGGAATGCTCCACCACCGGTGCATCAAGCGCACCGAATAAGTCGCGATCGCCAGCCTGTATTGCACGGAAATGGCCGCAGACGATCTTCAACGCTGGCTCGTCACTTCCTGCCTGCCAGCGCTTCAGTGTGGGTTGTCCAAGGTCGATGGTTACCGCGACCACACCTCCACAACCTGTCCGTGCCTCTGGAGTAGACCGCGCCTGGATGCGGTAAGGGGTGTCCCGCGGGGTAACAAGCAGCGTTTCCGGGCCGAAGGGAACAGGCGCGCCCGACCCTAACACCAGTTCACCTTCGCCATGCAACACATAGTGAAGACCTGATGCCGGGGTGGCTGAAAAGGCCAACGCCCAAGCGGGGGCAATGAAGCATTCGGAAAAAGCGATCGGCTCGACACGCAGTTGATCGAACAGCGCATCAAGGTCGATTCGCGACAAGAGACGTTTGGACAAGAGAAAGAGCCCTTCTGCACAAATATTTGATCTACATGGCTTTCATCATGAAGAGACAAGCATTGCGTTAGCGAATGCCTACGTCAACAGGGAGATATCTCATGCACATTCCGAAGGGTTCGCTGCTGTTTGCAGCCTCGGCGCTGGTCGGTGTACTGATTGTGTCGGCCTGTGCGCCGCAATCGAATACGGGTGTTGCTGTCAATAGCGGCGCTGACGCCGCAGGCACCTTGCGCGTACCTGCCGATTATCGTGATACCTATCAATATCTCGGCACTTGGGCTGTGGCGGCCGATGGCACACCCGGATCAAAGGAGATGCATATCGTCTATGCCTCGCCCGGTGCTGCAGCCGGGCATCGCGCTACCGGCACGTTCGCGGACGGCACGACGCTAGTAAAAGAGGTGTTCGAGGCGACGACGGGACCAATGACAACGGGCACTGTCAGCCATACGAAAGCCTTGAAAGGCTGGTTCGTTATGGTGAAGGACAGCAAGAACAGCCATCCCGACAACAAGTTGTGGGGCGACGGCTGGGGCTGGGCATGGTTTGATCAGGGCGCCCCGACCAAGACGAAATCGACCGATTACAAGACCGATTGTCTGACTTGCCACTTGCCAGCCAATGCGACTGACTCGATTTATGTCGATGGCTATCCGGTGCTCAAGAAATAAGCGGAGCGGTGCCTCTGTTGGGATCCGCACACCGCCTCGCCTTGCGACAAGCGGGCCCGCTTTCACGGGCTCAACGCTGTTGGCTGATTCTGCAAAGGTCAGAATAGTGAGGAATTGAGTTCCGTACGCGTAATTTTTCTGCCGACTGGATCATGGCGCTGAGGGCGTTGGGCTATGGCTCAGGTCGTGGAGCGCCAAACTCCAGACGTGGCAAACCCTGCATGCCGTGATCGGGGCATGCAGGGTGGCATTGTTGATAACAACTCTTGTGTCCTTGATAGACGTGCTCAGGCAGCGGCGTTCTGTCGGCCTGATTGGTTGGCTCGCGAGGTACGGGTAACCACCGCGATCACGCCAGCTGCCATAACCGGGTAGTAGATCGAAGCCAGAGCGGTGAAGCCAAGCAAGAATGGCGCGGCAATGAAGGCTACTCCTGCGGCAAGATCGAGCAACAAGTGTGCATCGAACGACACCAGCTTGACCGCACCGAATGCATAGTCAGTGAGCAGGCTGTAGGCAATCAAGCCCGCCCCACCGGCAACAGAGAGCCAAAGCTCAATACCCTGAAAGCCGAGCAGGAATGGCAGCGCAATAAGGGCGGCAGCGGCGACATAGTCAAGCACGCCATGCAGCGCAGGGGTAAGGAATTGCAGTTTCATGGCAAGGGTTCCCTATGGAAGTGATTGAGGAGCGGGCCGATGTCCTGCACCGGCCCGCACGCATTATGATCAGGCCGCAACCGCCACATCGACGACCGGGAAATCGATCTTGGTCTGGGCGACGTTGTTCATGAAGTTGGTCAGAACATTGTGCGCGACGTTACCGACGATTTCGACGATGCGGGCGTCGTCGAGGCCGGCAAGGCGGGCTGCTGACAGATCGCTGTCGCTCACCTGACCGCGTGTTTCAACGATGCGCAAGGCAAGCGTCGCGATCGCATCGTCGAGGGGATCTTGGCCCTTGCCCAGACGGGCGGCGCGGATAGCCTCTGGCGAAAGGCCGGCACCTTTCCCGAGCAGCGTGTGCGCCGACAGACAATAGTGGCAGCTGTTGTACTGGGCGACGGCAAGCGCAACGATTTCGCGCTGTGCAGCGGTCAGCACACCACTTCCCAGTGCATCTGCGAAGGCGAGGTTGCCATTCAACACGGCAGGAGCATGAGCGAAGGTCGCAAAAAGGTTCGGGACCATGCCAATCTTCGCCTTAACAGCGCCGAGGGTGGCCTGGACGCCGGTGTCGGCAGTGGCGAGTTCTACGGGGTTGATGCGGGGCATTTGCGTTTCCTCTGTTGGTCAGTGCGGGCTTGCACAACGCCTCTATCGGCTGTTATCGGTGCAGATTGGTGCCAACTTCATTGCAGATCGTTCACATGGACATCTTTGCCGCTCTCTTTGCCCACACTGCCCCGAGCGCCCGGACATTCTTTACCGGCAACTTGTGTACGACCGCGCAATTTGCCGATTGCGGCTACCTCCACCTTCTCAAGAGCGGCGCGTTGACGCTGAGCCGATCTGGCGAGGCCGATCTCATTCTGAACGAACCAACGCTGCTCTTCTTCCCGCGCGGACAGGCGCATCGGTTCACTGGCGCTGCGGAAGGCGGGGCTGATCTGGTCTGCGCGAAGGTCGATCTGGGCGGCGATAATGGCAACCCGATTGGCGAAGGACTGCCCGACCTTGTCATCCTGCCGCTGGCCGAGAACCCGACGCTGGGGCCCGCCTGCGATCTTCTGCTTGTCGAAGGATTTGGCGACAATAATGGGCGTCAGGCCGCCATCGACCATTTGTTCGACTATCTCTTGATCCTGGTAGTGCGTCATGTTGTCGCCAGTGGCCTGGTGAATGATGGTGTGCTGGGCGGCCTTGCCGATCCGCGATTGGCCAAGGCGCTGACGGCGATGCACGAACAGCCAAGGCATTCGTGGACTCTTGATGATCTGGCAGAGGTGGCCGGCATGTCGCGCACCCGTTTTGCCACGCATTTTCGCGCCTGCGTTGGGCGGACGCCGATCGACTATCTGACCCGGTGGCGAATGACGATTGCGCGTGACCTTCTTGCCGCAGGCAAGCCGGTCAAGACCGTGGCCGACAGCGTCGGATATGATAGTGCCGCAGCCTTCTCACGGGTGTTCGCTCGCGTCACGGGCGAAGCACCGCGCCAAGTGAAGCAGAGATTAAGGTAACATGATCAGTTGGTAGACATGGATGCGGCAGTGAACGCGTGACCGCCTGGACATGGATCGCGCGGCGGCATGGCTGAATGCTGGGCTAGGATGCAAGCTGCGGTACCCAACACCAGCATTGCGCGCGCGTTCGATTGAGCGAGCACCTTCCGCCTTGGCCGATCAGTATCGCTGATAGGACCGCATGCCGGAAAGACGGATCGAACTAGGACATAAATGGGGATCATTGGATATGGCGCTCAGACGGGACGGAGGCGCGTTATGACCCCGAATGGTGCATCGCTGGGCTCGAAAACATTGCTGTGCGTCCCAATCAGGGCACATTGCACTGTGTGTTGACGCCGTGAACCTAGCCAACCGGCTTTGCCAAATCCAACTCAACAGCCGGTACCTGCTCCATCGTCACCTTCCTGTCTGACTTATTCGCAGAAGATCCCGCAAAGTGGAGACCCCTCCACCACATTAAATGCGCCCTTTTCCGACCGCTTGTCACTTGCCCATTGGCGGTCGCCTCACTTTGAAAGCCACGGCAACTATGGACGGTAGACACGACTGCATTGGTATGACCTGTTCGATAGCCTCGCGGACGCGGCACCCTGCTGGAAATGAACCCGTCGCCCGACAGCAAACCTGTTTGATCGCCTGCTATCACCGCCGACACACCGGAATGATGCAGCCGTCTTGGTCAACCCAGCGCCAATAACACCGATCCCAGTCATCGCCACTAATTGGAACGACCCGCCAGCCCAGCCCTTCCGCATGGGTAGCCCAGCACCGAACCGAGAAGCCCTCGTTCGCCAAATTGCCCCACGAGGGGATCCAAGCGCCTACCAATGGCCTGGCGGTCGCCTAAAACACTGACAAGCCTACTCGTGTGGGGCAGTGCCTATTCGCATTCCAATTGCATCGCGCAACATTGGCAGAACATTGTGCTCGAACCATGGGTTGCGTTTCATCCAGCCCATACTACGCCAGGATGGATGCGGAAGCGGAAAGTAGTGCGGCAGGTACTCGTGAAATTTACCAACACGTTCAGTCAGCGATTGTTTTTTGTCCTCGACCAAGTAGCGCTGGTGTGCATAGCTTCCAACGAGCAGCGTCAATCGCGCGGGTGGAAGCACGGCCATGACGCGATCATGCCACATTGGTGCACATTCGAGGCGCGGCGGCAAATCGCCACTGCTCCCGGTGCCGGGATAGCAAAAGCCCATCGGCACAAGTGCGACCTGCGCCGGATCGTAAAAAATATCGGGCGTCAGCCCCGTCCACTCGCGCAGCCGCTCGCCGCTTGCGTCATCCCAGGCAGTGCCGCTCTCATGGACCCGCGCGCCGGGCGCCTGACCGATGATGACAATTGTTGAGGTTGCGCTGAACTGAACGATCGGGCGCGGTCCGGCTGGCAGATGCTCAGCGCACAGGGTGCACGCTCGAATGTCTTCCAGCAAGCAGTCTGACGATCTCATAACAGGCGTCCCGCTACCTCCGGTCCACGGACGAGTTTGCGGCAAGATAAGCAATAATGTCGCGCCGTTGCGCGGCGTCGGAGACAGTCGAAAACATTTTCGAGCCTGGCGCCATTTTTTGGGGTCCCTGCAGCCATAAATCGATCCGCGCCGGCGTCCAAACGCCGGTCAATTTCTTGAGTGCCGGAGAATAAGCATAGCCTGGTGCCGTTGCGATCCGACGTCCAATGAGACCGCGGTGCGCCGGGCCGATACGGTTTGCCTCGATGGAATGGCATCCGCCACATTTTGCTCGATAAAGCGCCTGGCCATTTGCGAGATTGCCCACCGCTTGCGCCGGCGCGGCGGTGGGGGCAAACACCAGTCCGGCCCCGGCCAGGATCGCGCAAACCGCGACCCCGGCCTCGATGCGTTTGCGACTTGCCATATCAGCCGAACAGATACGCAGATTTGGGCATCGCGCCGCCCGCCGCGTTGTTGAGAATGGCCCAGTGAACCGCTTCGTCTGTGCTAAGTTGCGCGAAGAGATGTGCCAGCTTGTGGTCCTGCAACGCAGCGATCTGGCCGACATAGGCGTTCGTCGCGCCCTGTTCGAGGCCGGCAGCAAACTTAATGACATCGCCTTCTGACTTGAGCGCGCCGATGTTAGAGCGGTTTCCATTCATTCCGGCTCATATCCGCAAGATTTGAAGTAATTGGCACATTCGGCAGGCTGGAAGATATCGACGAGCTTGCCGATCAGGTCCCACAGCCCATTGACGGTTCGCTCGCC
>NZ_RQSI01000055.1:0-21144 GCF_003856955.1 Novosphingobium sp. LASN5T | reverse complement strand
CCGGCCCATTGCGCATATGCTGCCGCCGGGCGGTATCAGTCCAGGCCATGTGCTTCTCCATTCGTCTCGACAACGACGGTGAATCACATCCTGCTGATATCGCTCAACTACTTTCCGCTCGGGCTCTTATGTTTGCATCGAGCGGCGAAACGAAACGGGATCGCGCCGCGATGCGGGAAAGCGAAACGGGGAACTTAACTTTTGTCCGCACGTATCGATTTCACGTCTTTCCAAAGGAAATGCGATATCGAGGAGATTACCATGCGAAAGCGCGGGGATGAGGTTCATCTGAATACAGAAGAGGTTCGCAGCGGATCGAGCCCTAACATAGTACGATGGGTACTGGGGATCAGTCTTTTTCTGGCGATAATTGCTCTTTCGGCAATATGGATCACCGGTGCGATTTCGGTATGAAAACACGAACTGCAACTGGTCTGACGCAGGCAACGATATGGCGATAGAGAGGGATAAATACCGCACTTGAAGAGTTCAAATATTTGGCTCTTATGGAGAAATTGCCATGGAAAACCAAATTGAACTCGACGAGACCAGCGATATCATTTCCTCGAACAAGGTCGAGGGAACTTCGGTTTACGATAGCGAGGGCAATAACCTCGGGTCGATCTACAACTTCATGGTCAACAAGCGGTCCGGCCAGGTCGAATACGCCGCGTTGCGGTTCGGCGGCTTTCTGGGGATCGGAAGCGACTATTATCCCATCCCCTGGGACATGCTGACCTACGATACCGACAAGGGTGGCTATCAAGTCGATATCTCGAAGGATTTGCTCGAGAACGCTCCGCGTTACGACGAGAACAGCGAACCGGTGTTTGACCAATCCTACGGCCGCGATCTCTACGGATACTACGGCGTGCCCTACTCGTTCTGACCTGCTCCGGCGCGGTATTTCCCAGATACCGCGCCGGGCGTCGGCCGCTGGCCATACGGCAAGAAATGTCGCGTCTTATTGGTGCGGCGGCGCGCCGCCAGGCTGCCTGGCAAAGGCCGGGCTATGCGCGCGGGGCACCCAAGGTCACTACCGGTGACAAGCCCGATGCCACCCACCTCACGATTCGCGCGGAGTTCCATGAAATCGCACACCAGAGCGGCGGCATGAGCCGCTTAAAAGCTCTGACATTGTCGTCGGGGAAATTGCTGCTTTGGAGAATGGAATGGCGGAGACGGAGGGATTCGACTGTATGATTTATCTATTTGATAAGTAGTGAAAAAGCGCTGGATATAGTCGGAGGTGCCCCCAAGGATGTCCCTTCATCCCATCCATTGGCTAATGAATTAGACGTGTTTGGGGCTGCGCAGTCAACGCCTTTTGGAAGGGCAAACTTCCGTCGATCTTTGCACTTCGATCCAAAGCACGCGACCCGCAGGTGTGCGAAATTGCATCCAAATCGCGCTAGGGTTCCGTTGGAACGCTGCGGATCCCTACTGCGCGGTCATCCCTGCATCGATCACATGCTCAGCGCCGGTAATGTAGCTGGATTCGTCGCAGGCCAAGAACAGGACGAGGTTCGAGACTTCTTCGGGCTCGGCGATGCGGCGCAGGGGGATTTGCAGCAGGGCCTCGCCGCCGCCTTCATCGGTGGCCTCGACCATCATCGGGGTCATGATGAAACCTGGGTGGACCGAGTTCACACGGATGTTGTTCGGGCCATACTCAATCGCAGCCGCCTTGGTCATTCCGCGCACGGCGAACTTGCTGGCGACATAGGCGAGGCTGGGAAAGCCGTAGTTGGCGACAAGGCCTGCTATCGATGAGATGTTTACGATCGATCCGCGGTCACCTTTGAGCATCGAGGGGATGACCGCGTGCATGCCAAGGTAAACCGAGTGCTGGTTCACTTCGCAGACCTTGCGATATTCCTCTTCGGTAACATCGGCGGTCTTGGCCATCACGCCGAGTATGCCGGCATTGTTGACCAGAACGTTGATTGGACCGAAGAAATCCTCCGCGGTGGCGACTACGCGCGCCCAGTCGGCCGCATTGGTAACGTCGTGTTCGACGAATTTTGCGTTCGGGCCGAGCTCCTGCGCCAGCGCGCTGCCAGCATCTGAGCGCAGATCGGTGAGAACCACTTTCGCGCCTTCGGCGATAAAGCGCCGGGCGTGCGAGGAGCCCATGCCGCGTGACGCGCCTGTGATGATCGCGGTGCGGCCGTCCAGTTTACCCATTGCACTCTCTCCAGTTTTGTCAGGGGAGTCGCAGATTGATGATCAATGCGCCCTGCCTTGCCGTCAACATCAATGTTGAAACTCTGCACTGCAGTCAACACTAACGTTTACAACAGGGGTGTCAGGGCGGTAGCAGAGCATCAAGACGGCAACTAGCCGATGGGAGACAGGGCGATGGCAGACGAAATGACAAGCGGAGCCGCAGCGCAAAACAAGGCGATTGTTGCGCGCTTTTTCGAGACGTTTTCGAGCGGCAATGTGCCGGCGCTGCTGGACGCGATGGCAGACGGTGGCAGTTGGTGGGTGTCGGGCCGTCTCGAAGGTATGTCGGGGCGCTATGACAAGGCAAGCTTCGGCCCGCTCGTTGAAGGCGCTAAGGCCATCTACAAGTCAGGGAGCCTCATGATCACGCCGGTTTCGATGATTGCCGAGGGCGACCGCGTGGCTGTGGAAGCGACCGGGTTTGCCGAGCTCGCGGATGGTCGGTCCTACACGCCGCAGTACCATTTTCTCGTCACAGTGCGCGATGGCAAGGTCTTCGAGGTGCGCGAGTACATGGATACCCAGCACGCCAAGGACATCTTTTTTGGCAGTTAGGTCTGGGCGGAGCTAAACGGCGCGCTCAGCGCTGCCACGATCTGGCCTAGGGTGTCTTCAACCGCATCCTCGAACCGTTCGCCGTCATCGCTTTCGTCGCGCGTGTGAATCACGAGTATGTTGAGGAACATGAAGCTTGCCGTGACCAGCCGCCGCTGCGCGACAGCTTCCGGTAGATCGGCAAGGCAGGCTCGCAATAAGCCCAGCGTCCTTGCAAGATTTGGTGCGACGCGGTCGCCGAATTGGCCGAACCGGCTGCCCTGGTAGCGCAGCAGATAGGCGCTCAGGAACCCGGCGTAGGAATAGTCGCCAAACTGGTCGATCAGCTCGATCTGTGGGCGGTAGATGATGTCGGCAATGGTCCTGAGGTCGGACAGTCTGCCTGCCGCCTCAGCCGCCTTTAGCATGGCGCCGCGCGTCGCCTCCATCTGGTCCATGCGATAATCGAAGATTGCCTGCACCAGCGATTCGCGCGAGCCGAAATGGTACTGGACCGCGTGATGATTGCGCTGCCCGGCCTGGGCCGCGATTTCCCGCAGTGATGCCCCCTCAATGCCATTTCGCGCGATCAGCAGCTCACCCGCAAGGATAAGTGCCACCTTGGCACCGTGCGATGCTGGAATTCCTGCTTTTGCAAGCGGTTGGGGTGCAATCCGGGCCATCTGCGTCAAGTGGTCTAGCTCCGCTGGAGGGTCAAGCCAGCATATAGCGCATTACGATTTCGATCTCAATCAACGATGGTGTTGATTTTGGTCAACGGATGTGTTGAATGGGGTTGACGAGGGAGCGTGTGAAGCGCATTTAAGCCACATGGCTTAATTCAGGGCCAAAGGGAGAGTTGCAATGACAATGGAAACTGGCCTGATCTTTCATCCCTACATGCGCCCCGGCCGTACGGCCCGGCAGACATTCCAGTGGGGCGTCGACAGCGCGATCCATTGCGACAAGATCGGCTTCACCTCGATGATGATCTCCGAGCATGCCTCGCAGATCTGGGAAAATATTCCCAATCCCGAGCTGATCATGGCTGCGGCGGCGCTTCAGACGGAGACCATCAAGTTCGCGCCCATGGCGCACATTCTGCCGCATCAGCATCCCGCCAAGCTGGCGATGACGGTGGGCTGGCTCTCCCAGATCCTTGAGGGTCGCTATTTCATGGGCATCGGCGCTGGCGCCTATCCGCTGGCCTCCTACATCCACGGCATCAAGAACGCCGAAACCACCTTCCTCAACGAGATGGTGCGCGAATCGCTCTTCATCATGGAGAAGATCTGGAAGCGCGAGCCCTTCTTCTACGAGGGCAAGTTCTGGAGTGCAGGATTCCCTGAAGAGGAGCCCGCCGAAACGGAAGAAGACGAGCAGCATCTTCTGGCCAACTATGCGCCCTACGGCGGCGGGTTCCCTGAGTTTGCCGTGACCGGCTTCAGCGCCAATTCGCCATCGATGAAGCTGGCCGGCGAGCGCAATTTCAAGCCGGTCTCGATCTATTCCGGTCTCGACGCGCTCAAGCGCCACTGGGAAATCTATTCGGAGGCCAACATCAAGGCGGGCTTCACGCCGGACCGCCAGCGCCATGCGGTTTCGCAAACCGTTTTTTGCGCGGAGACGGATGCCGAAGCCAAGCGGCTCGTCATGGAAGGGCCGATTGGTTACTGCTTCAACCGCTATCTCATCCCGATCTGGCGCCGCTTTGGCATGATCGACGGCTTCGCCCGCGACTTCGGCGTGGACGCACTCGACGTCGATCTCGAGTTCCTGACCGACAATGTCTTCGTGGTCGGCTCACCTGACACGATCGTCGAGAAGCTGAGCGCCCTGTTCGAGAAGACGGGCGGCTGGGGCACGCTGCAGGTCGAGGCGCACGATTACTACGACGATCCGTCGGCGTGGTTCACCTCGCTCGAACTCCTCTCAAAGGAAGTCGCGCCGCGGGTGAAGATCCCCGGCCAGACCAGGATTGCAGCATGAGTAACAAGGTACTGATCGAGTGAAGTGAAATAACACCTTCCGCGCATATCCGGCGCGGAAGGTGCGAAGAAATTGCGATGCTTCAAAAAATAAGGGGAGATGGGTAATGGTAGGATCTTGGAAAAGCGCCCGCGTATTCCGCGTGCGGAATGGCGCGCTGCTTTGGGGCAGCGCGAGTGCGTTTGCGGTCGTAGCGGCCACCCTCGCAACCCCGGTTCTGGCGCAGGCAGCGCCGCAGCAGGCAGCTGATGAGGCCGGCACGCAAGAAATCATCGTGACTGCACAGCGGCGCGAGGAGAAGCTGTCCAAGGTTCCCGTCTCCGTCGTGGCCTACAACGCGGAGGCTCTGCAGACCCGCAATATCGCGAGCGAGCAGGACATCAGCACGCTCGTTCCCGGGCTTCAGGTCAAGAATGGCCAGAACTCGAACCAGCTCAGCTACAGCATGCGCGGCCAGTCGCTCGACCCGTTCTCGGGTACCAGCCCGGCCGTGCTGCCCTACCTCAACGAAGCGCCGTATAATCCCGGCAACACCGCGACGGCATTTTTCGATCTCGCCTCGATCCAGGTGCTCAAGGGTCCGCAGGGCACGCTGTTCGGACGTAACGCGACGGGCGGTGCCGTGCTCTATACAACGCCCATGCCTGGCGATGAGTTCGCCGGCTATATCATTGCGCGGGGCGGTTCGCGCGAGTCGGTCCAGGTACAGGCAGCGGTCGATCTGCCGATCGTGAAGGACAAGCTCGCGATCCGCCTCGCCTTCGACGCGACCCGGGGCAATGGCTACATCACCAACATCAACACGGGTAACACGCTCGGCGACAAGAACAGCCGTTCGGGCCGCCTGACGGTCCTCTTTACGCCGACCGATCGGATCAAGAACGTCACGATCGTCCAGCACGACCGCGTGAGGGGCACGGAAGGCGTTGGTGGGATCTTCAATTACTACTCGCGGCTGGCCATTCCGGGTGATCCCTCGTCGCAGTTTATCAGCGACGGCACCAACCACATTCAGAATACCACCGGTGTGCCGCTGTCGAACACGCTCGCAGCGATCTACGGCGCGAATGACGGCCCGGCTGCTCCAGGCTTCTTCCCGGGCGCCGTCGAGGGCTACACCAAGTTCTCACGCGCCAATCCTTACAAGATCTTCCTGCAGTATGATTTGCCGCACCGCGCGAACAACACATTCGTCTCGAACACGACCGAGATCGAGGTGGGCGATCACGCCAAGATCAAGAACATTTTCAGCTACATGAAGGGCAACTCGCGCACCGCCGGCAACCTCGGCGGCGGCCCCTTCGGCTCGCTGTGGCTGTTCAAGCTGGCAGGCATCAACGCCACAGGCGTGCCGGGCGGGCAGACTTTCGAGTCAGAGACCTACAGCGACGAACTGCAGCTGCAAGGCACTGCGGCTGACGGCAAGCTGACCTACACCGCCGGTGCCTTCTATTCGAACCAGAAGCGCTACGAAATCATTCCAATCAATATCGGCGCGGACGTGGTGCCCGGCGGCATTGCCGACATCAGCTATGCGTATCGCAACCGGCAGACCTCAAAGGCAATCTTTGCCCAGCTCAGCTATCAGCTGACGGACAAGCTGACGGCAACACTGGGCGGCCGCTATACTTGGGAGTCGATCGGCATCCGGCAGGCTGAGGGTAACGTCTTCGGTGTCGATCCCAATTCGCCAGCGGCAGACCAGAGCACCAAGCTCTCCGCACCGGCGTGGACTGCAAGCCTGCAGTACCAGATAGATTCCAACAACATGATCTACTTCAATCAGCGCGGCAGCTTCCGCGCCGGAAACCTCAACGGAACGGTGGCGCCGTTCACCGATCCCCTCACCGGCAAGCCAGCGAACCTGTTCAAGAACGAAAAGGTTCACGACTTCGAACTCGGTTACAAGTTCAACGGGCGCATTTCTTCGATGCCGGTGCAGTTCAACATCGCCGCCTACAAGGTCATCGTGAAGGACGCACAACGCGCACTTTATGCGATCGTTGGCGGCGCGCCGGCGGGCTTTACGGTCAACGTCCCCAAGGCCGAGACCCAGGGCGTCGAAGTCGACGGCTTCTTCGGGCTCGCCTCGTGGCTCGATGTCGGTTTCAACCTGGCCTACACCGATGCGAAGTATACGCAGCGCACGGTGCCGATCCCGTTTGTCGGCAGCCTGCAGGTCGACTCCTATCCGGATGCGCCGAAGTGGGCGGGTTCGGTCAATGCGGAAATCAAGTTCCCGGTGCCTGAGAAGATCGGACGGGTTAGCCTGAGGACCGAGTTCTACAAGCAGTCGAGCTTCTTCTTCTCGAACACCAATGGCACGTCCACTCCGGGTACGCAGCTTGATGGCTACTCCACTCTGGCCATGCGTCTGAACTGGAAGGACATCATGGAGAGCCGGGTGTCCGGTGCGTTCTACGTCCGCAACCTGACCAAGAACACCTACTATGTCTCAGGCTACGCGCTTGGCGCATCCAACGGCGTGAATACCGCCTATCCGGGCGAGCCGCGCACGTTCGGTGCGGAGCTCTCGGTCAAGTTCTGATCGGAAGCCGCAAGGCGAGCGGAACAGCTGTCCCTCACAGCCGTTCCGCCGCCACAATCTGACGGAAAAATGCTGCAGCGCATGCTGCAGCATTTTTCTTTTCCGGTTTAGCCGCGCAGTTCCAGGCCGTTTCCGTCGGGATCGGTGAGATAAAGCGACAGGCCCCAGCCCGATGCGCCATAGCGCTTCACCGCTGGTTCGACTGCGACGCCATGGCCTAGCAGATGCTGCCGCACCTGATCGGCATCGAAGTCCGGAACCGTAAGGCACAGATGGTCCATGTTGCGCAAAGAGTTCGGGGGTAGGGGCGCCGAGGCGAGCAGATCGATGATCGCGGTGCCCACCCGCAGATGCGCCAAGCCAATGTCGTCGCGGCGCCAGTCGAGTGTGCAGCCCAAGACGCCGCAGTAGAACGTGATAGAGCGGTCGAGGTCCGCCACCTTCAGGACGACATGATCGATTCCGGAAATGCGCATAAGCGTCTGTTTGGCGATGCCAATGCGGTGAGGCAAGCACCCTCCTGCTCCGTCAACGATCAGGTTGAATTTGTTGCCTTGACGGCCTGATCGCCATTGACAAGGCAAGACCCAAGCCTCTATCAACGCATGTGTTGATAAGAGCGTTTGGGGATTGAGGCGATGAAGTTCCACTTGATGCAGACCGGTGTGGTTGGGCGCCGCCACGAGATCGAAGCCGGCATGGCTGGGCAGCGCCATGACCTGTACCAGCGGTTTCTTGAGGAAGTTCGTGGCTACGTGCGCCTCGCCGACGATCTGGGCTACTACGGCTACTGCCAGCCCGAGCATCACCTGCAGATCGAGGGGTTCGAGGCCAATAATCACCCCGGCATGTTCAGCCTGTTTGTTGGGCAGAATAGCAAGCGTCTGAAGGCCGGAATCATGGGATACACCATGACCACCCACAACCCGGTCCGCGTCGCCGAGGAGATCGCCACACTCGATCATATGCTGCAGGGCCGGATGTATTGCGGGTTCACGCGCGGCTACCATGCCCGCTGGGTCGATAGTTATGCCGCCAAGGAAGGCATCAGCGCGACCACACCCGACAACGTTAAGGCACGCGATCAGCAGGACGCCCGCAACCGCTCGCTGTTCGAGGAAGGTGTGCGGGTGATCAAGAAGGCATGGACCAACGATGTGTTCAGTCACAAGGGCGAGAACTGGGAGTTCCCGCCCAACGGCGGCTCGGCCGGCCACCCTGCCTATGCAAAGTTTGGCAAGGGGCAGGATGCCGACGGCATTGTGCGCGAAATCGGCATTGCTCCGCGCTGCTTCCAGGATCCGCACCCACCGATCTATGGCGGCTTTGCCGCTTCGGGTCGGACGATCGACTTCTGGGCGGAAGAGGGCGGCAAGCTGATCGTGCTCTCCGACAATCTCGACTTCTGCGAGTCGCTCAATAACCGCTACATCGCCTCGGCCGCCAAAGTCGGCCGAGAAGTGACGAACACCCAGGCGTCGGCTTGGGGCGGGTTCCTGATGCTCACCGATGACAAGGACCGCGCGGCCAAGCTCATGGAAGAGCACATGTGGTTCTGGGACGAGTGGTTCATCCCGATGGGCCAGCGTCCGCCCAACGTCCTGATCGGTTCGGCAGATGAGATTGCCGACCGGATCGGCAAGGCACACGACCGGCTCGGCTTCGACGAGTTGTTTCTGATGTTCGGGCAGGGGCACCTTGAGCCCGAGGAAAATCAGGAAGAGCTCGAAAAGTTCATCAGCAAGGTGGCGCCGCGCTTCTCGACAAAGAATGCCGAAGGTGTTTTCGTATAATCTAGATAATTTTCAAACTGATAAGTCTACCTAGGGAGAGCGAAAATGGCGATGCAGTGCGGTATATTCATGACACCATACAACCCCCCCAGCCGCACACCCCGCCAGGTGTTCGACTGGGCGGTGGACATAGCGCGCATCGCTGACGAAGCCGGATTTGCCGACTACATGATTGGCGAGCACTACACTTTGGGCTGGGAAAACATTCCCATGCCGGAAGCGATCATCGCGGCCTGTGCGCACACAACCAAGCAGATCCGCTTCGCGCCGATGGCGCACTTGCTGCCTTATCACGACCCGGCAACGCTCGCGATCCGCATCGGTTGGCTGAGCCAGGTGATGGAGGGCCGCTACTTCCTTGGGGTGGCACCGGGCGGGCACCACACGGACGCTATCTTGCATGGCTTCGACAGCATTGCGCCGCTGCCCCCGATGCAGCTTGAGGCACTCGCACTCATGGAGCGTGTGTGGGAGGGCAAACCGTTCCTTGAGAAGGGCAAGTACTTCCAGGCTGGCTTCCCCGGCCCGGACACGATGCCGGAATACAATGTCGAGATCGCCAATAACGGGCCCTACGGCGGGCGCGCGGCGCTCGAGCTGGCGGTGACGGGCCTGTCGCAAAAGTCCTCCTCGATGAAGTTCGCTGGCGAACGTGACTACTCGCCCATCTCGTTCTTCGGTGGCACGCCCCAAATGCGCGCGCACTGGGATACCTGGTCCGACGCGATGATCTCGAAAGGCCATACGCCTGACCGCAAGCGCTACCGGGTCTGCCGGGACATCTTCATCGCGGACACCGATGCCGAAGCCAAACGTCTGGTTCGCAAGACCGGGCTCATGCAAACCTGGCACAAGTATCTGAAGGAAATCTACGTCAAGTTCGGGCTGTTTGACGGGATTATTCATGACAGCGGGATCGACATCACGCCCGACGCGATCGACGAGGACTTTCTGGTCGAGCATGTGATCCTGTGCGGATCACCCGAGACCGTGATTGAGAAACTTGAGAAGCTGGCTGACGCGGTTGGAGGCTGGGGGCAGATCGTCGCCAACCAGCATGACAGCATCGATGATCCCAAGCCCTGGGAAGAATCGCTGCGTCGTCTTGCGACCGAGGTGTGCCCGAAGGTCCGCATGCCCAATTGAAACAATACGGGACGGCTGCTGACGGTGCCGAACAGTGCGCCGCAGCGGTCTAACCGGCTCGCTGAGAGGATCGAGACATGACCAAGGCAAGAGCGTGCGTGCTGGTCGAACCCAATCGGGTCGAGACCTGGGACGTTCAGGTGTTCGATCCGGAACCGGGCGGCGCGCTGGTGCGCATCGTTGCAGGCGGCGTGTGCGGAAGCGACGTGCACATCATGTCGGGCGAGGCCGGGGTCATGCCGTTCCCGATCATTCTGGGCCACGAAGGCGTCGGCCGGATCGAGAAGCTCGGCGCAGGCGTTTCGACCGACTATGCGGGTGTCGCCGTCAAGCCCGGCGATCTGATCTACTGGGCGCCCATTGCGCTGTGCCACCGCTGCCACAGCTGTACGGTGCTCGACGAAACGCCTTGCGACAATTCTACCTTTTTCGAGCACGCCGAGAAGCCCAACTGGGGAAGCTATGCGGATTTCGCCTGGCTTCCCAACGGCCTTGCCTTTTTCCGACTGCCCGACGGTGCTTCGGTCGAGGCGGTGATTGCGCTCGGATGTGCGCTACCCACGGCTCTGCGCGGCTTCGACCGCTGCGGTCCAGTCCGAATGGGTGATACCGTGGTGGTGCAGGGCGCAGGCCCTGTCGGCCTCTCGGCCATTCTCCTCGCCAAGCTTTCAGGCGCGCGGGAAGTCATCGCGGTGGATATGCACGAGAACCGGCTGGCGATTGCGCGCTCGCTCGGCGCGACGGCAACCGTGTCGCTCAAGGACAGCCCCGAGGAGCGCCGCCGGCAGATCTACGACCGGGTTGCGCCGAACGGGCCGGACATCGTGGTCGAGGCGGCAGGCGCGCTGCAGGCATTCCCGGAAGGTGTGGACATAGCCGGTAACCACGGCCGCTACATCATCCTGGGTCTGTGGGGCGCGATCGGTACGCAGCCGATTTCCCCCCGCGATCTGACGATCAAGAACCTCACGATTGCCGGCGCGACCTTCGCCAAGCCCAAGCACTTCCATCAGGCCTTGCACCTCGCGGCACGGCTCAATGGGGAATACCCGCTGGCGGAGATCGTCACGCACCGGTTCGGCGTTGCTCAGGCGCTCGAGGCTCTCGATGCTACCGCCGCCGGTTCGGTGATCAAGGCCATCATCGATCCCGAGATCAACTAAGGCAAAGAAGGACGATCCATGACGCAAGCTGCTGTCGCCGATAGCCGAGTTCGCGCCGCGCGCCCGGCCCATGTTCCCGAGGCACTTGTCCGCGATATCGACATGTATGCGATCGATGGGATCGAGAACGGATTTCATGAAGCCTGGAAGGCCATTCAGACCCCGGATACACCGGAACTGGCATGGACTCCCCTGACCGGCGGGCACTGGGTTGCGACGCGCGGCGAGGTCATCAAGGAAATCTACAGCGATCCATCGCGCTTCTCGAGCCAGATCATCTTCCTGCCCAAGGAAGCTGGCGAGAAGTACGGGATGGTGCCGACGCGGATGGATCCGCCCGAACACACCCCCTACCGCAAGCTGCTCGATACCGGGCTCAATCCAGCGCAAATCCGCAAGATGGAAGATCAGGTCCGCCAGGCTGCGGCTGATCTGATTGAGCCGATGGTGGCCAGGGGCCAATGCGACTTTGCGGCAGAATATGCCAACGTGTTCCCGGTCAAGGTCTTCATGGCCATGGCGGATTTGCCGATGTCGGATGTCCCGAAGCTGGCGGTCTTTGCCCAGGACATGACCCGTCCTGCGGGGAACTCTCCCGAAGAGATGGCGGCGACGCTTGATGCCGCCAACAAGGGGTTCGATGCCTATGTCGATCCGATTATTCGCGAGCGGCGCGGCAAGGATGGCACTGATCTCATCTCGGTCATGGTCAATGGCACGATCAACGGCGAACCGATGCCGCATGACAAGGCGGTCGGGCTGATCTCGCTGCTCCTGCTGGGCGGGCTTGATACGGTCGTGAACTTCCTCAGCTTTGCGATGATCTACCTCGCCCGGCATCCGGAGAAGGTGGCGGAGATCCGGGATGACGAACTGAAACTGCGCCGCGGTGTCGAGGAACTGTTCCGGCGCTTCCCGGTGGTGTCCGATGCGCGGATGGTTGCTGTGGACCTGACCTATCGCGGCATTGAACTCAGGCGGGGGGATATGATCCTGCTCCCGACTGCGCTCCACGGCCTCGATCCGGACGAGAACGAAGATCCCTGGAACCTCGATTGGGACCGCAAGGCGCCCCAGCACAGCACGTTTGCAGCCGGCCCGCATCGTTGCGCCGGACTGCACCTGGCGCGGCTGGAAGCGACCGTGACGCTGCAAGAGTGGATCCGCCGCATTCCCGAGTTCAGCCTCGCGCCGGGTGCGAACCCCGTCTACCATTCGGGTATCGTGGCGGCAGTCGAGAACGTTCCGCTCGTCTGGGATCCCGGCAAGGCAGCCTGATCAATCCGTGCCGCGGTGCTCCGGCGCCGCGGCCGCGATGTCCATTGCCTGCATAATGGCGCGCCGACCGATGCCCAGTGCGATCGCGTTCTTGAGGTGGACGCGAAAACCCGGACGGAACCGATGGCTCGGCGCTGCATCGCAAGCCAGAGCTGCCAGTTCCTTGACCCTGGCCCGGACGGTGCCGCTGCGCCAAGGGATGGCGCAATACTCGAAGAAGCCGGTGAAGATATCGGGTGAAAGCCGAAGCATTGCTTCGAGGAAACCGGGAAGTTCGGCAGAAAATCCGTTCCAGAAGGGATCGGCGCCAACATGGCGGTCCCACAGCGCCTGGCGTTCTGCGTCAAGCGGCGCAGCGGCATCGATCAAGCCCCGCGCACTGGCAGCTTCAAGCACAGCAGTCGCTGTAACCATAAGGGTGTGAACGCCGAGGCCTGAGGCGAGGGCGAGAATTTCCTGAATTTGCCCGATGGACCCGCCGGCATCGAAGCACTCGGCGATGGCCGATGCGGTGGCAGCGCGATCGAGGGCGGTCACCGAGGCAGCGACGGCGAGCGTGACGAGCGCACAGCCGAGCGCATCGAGAGGTTCGCCCTCTGCGAGTCCGGCGGTCAGAACTTCTGCTTCTTCGCGCAGAGCGGCGATGGAAATATCCGTCATGCAGCGACTGTGCCGCTCCGTTCCAAAACTGTCAACTTATGTGTTGACTGGCCATTCAGGCTTGCCCATATCGGTTGGGACAGTTGGGGAGTCGGATCGTGCCGTCGCTGGAAGAGCGCATCAGGATACTGGAGGACAGGGCGGCGATTCAGGATCTCGTCGCGGTCTACTTCCGTGCCGCCGATGATGACGACTATGTGCAGTTGGCGCAGTGCTTCACGCGCGGCGCGCGGTTTGAGGCCTCGGGTTTTGAAGAGGCTGATGGCCGCGACGGGATCGTTTCGGTCCTTGCGGCAGCACGCTCTGGCATGGGCCAGACGGTGCACACGCCCCACTATGTTCACATCCGGTTCGATGGTTCCGATGCAGCCGACGGCCTTGTCTGCGCGCATCTCGAACTCGGCCTTGGCGATGCAACCTATTTTGGCGCGGTGCGCTACGTCGACCGTTACGAACGCGAAGAGGGCGCTTGGCGCATTGCGGTTCGGGCCATGAAGGTCGTCCACATGGCTCCCTGGTCCGGCGTGGAGGCCTCGCTCACGAGCCCGCTCAATGTGCGTTGGCCGGGCGGAGAACCGCTGCCTTCGGATTTTCCACGACGACGGGACGGCTGAAGGCAAGCTGGGGACGCGTCCGCCCTGTGCGGTGGACGTAAGGCCTCAGGAAACTGATTGAACGAAACAAGAGGAGAGATGTCGTGGGTGAAGCAAGCGCGCTGGAGCGGCTGGTCGAGGAACGTGCGATCGAGCGGATCGTGTTCGACTACGCATACTATCTAGACATGAACATGCCCGAGAAGATGATCGAGCTGTTCGTTGAGGACTGCGAAGTCAGCTACGCCCCCAATTTCGGCGCGACCGGGATCGAGGCTTACGCCAAGACGCTTGATGGTATCGGCACATTCTTTCGCGCAACCTCGCACCACGTTTCGAACATCGTGATCGATTGGGTCAGCGACACCGAGGTGACCCTGCGCGCGGCGGTCCTGGCGATCCATCGCTATACCAAGGAGCGCCCTGACGGCGTGCTCTACGGCCAGTACCATGACGTCATCGTCAAGCGCGACGGCAAGTGGAAGTTCAAGACGCGCATCCTCAAGACCGTGATGGCGACGGACTACCACGTGCGGGCTGCAAACCCCATCGGGCGCGTCGAGTAACTACGATGACCGGCGACTATGCCACGATCCGGATCGAGCATGAGGAAGCGCTCAGCTGGATCGTGCTGGATCGCCCGGAGGCAGCCAATGCTCTCTCGCCGCAATTGCTCGACGAGTTTGCGCACGCGCTCGAGCGCCTGAAGCACGAGGGCGGCCCAGTCATTGCCATCCGCGGCGAAGGCAAAGGCTTCTGCGCGGGAATGGACCTTGGCAGCTATGGCGCGGGAGATAGCGGCCCGGCGGACCCCATGGCCGATCACGCACGCCTGCGCGCCAATGTCGACCGGTGGCTGCTGATGTGGGACCATCCCAAGCCGGTCATCGCGGCGGTCCACGGCTTCTGCCTCGCCGCAGCGGCGCAGATGTGCGTGTTCACCGATATCACCATCGTTGCTGACGATGTGCGCATCGGCGAACCGACCATTCCCATCGGCGGCGGTTTTATCGCGCCGACATGGGTCAGTCTGGTCGGCCCCAAGCGCGCCAAGGAATTCGCGTTCGTACCGGGTAACTGGATTGACGGGCCAACGGCAGTGACCTGGGGCTGGGCCAACCACTGCGTGCCAGCTGCTGACCTGATCCCGGCTGTGCGTTCCCTCGCCCAGCGCATCGCGATGACACCGCCGGATGTGCTGCGGCTCAAGAAGCTCTCGATCAACCGCGCGACCGAGGCCGCCGGCTTCCGTCAGGCGCTTTCCGGCATCGCCGAGATCGACGCCTTGCTGCACCTCGCGCCCGCTGTGCTCGAAATCCGCCAGCGCATGAAGGAACAGGGCCTCAAGCCTGTCATCCAGCAATTCAAAACCCAGCCGACGAGCCCGCTCGCCGCGCCGAAGGAGTAATCATGGCAGACGTCGAATTCACGATCGAAGGACATGTCGCGCATGTCCGTCTGAACCGCCCGCAGGGGCTCAATGCGATCACGCAGGAGATGGACGATCTGCTGCTGGAGGCCTGGAACACGATCAACGCCGATCCGGACATCTGGTGCGCGGTCCTTTCGGCCGAAGGCGAGAAGGGGTTCTGCATCGGGGCCGACGTTTCAGGCGGGGCGGAGCGCAAGACGCGCATGGCGCTTGCAGGCGGATTGACCGGGATCGGTGGGCCGCTGGTGACGCTCAAGAAGCCACTGATTGCAGCAGTGCAGGGGTTCTGCGTTGGTGGCGGTTTCGAGCTCGCGATGTGCGCGGACATCATTGTCGCCGCCGAGACCGCTCAGTTCGGCCTACCCGAGACCAAGGTAGGCATCATTGGCGAATGCGGGGTCGTGCATCGCGCCATGCGGCAACTGCCGCACCACATCGCGATGGCGATGATCCTGACTGGCGAGCGGATCAAAGCCGATGTGGCCGAGCGCTATGGCCTTGTGAACGAAGTCGTCCCCTTTGCCGAGCTTGCCGCGACCGCACAGAAGTGGGCGGACAAGATCAACGCGGCATCGCCGCTTGCCAATCAGGCAGCGAAAGCCGCCGCGCTGGGCCGTCTCGGCTATCCGCTCGAAGTCGCGCTCATGACGCGCTTCGAGGAGATCGAGCAATACGCCGAAAGCAACGACAAGCGCGAGGGCGAACTGGCAGGCGCAGAGCGCCGCAAGCCGGTGTGGACCGGGCGCTGACATGACCGGGCAAGGCACGACAGAGGCGGGCGAAACCGATATCCGGGTCGAGATCGATCCGGGCCACTTCCGCTCCGTACTTGGCAATTATCCGACCGGGGTCTGCGTGATCACCGGCGTGAACCACGATGGTGAGGCAACAGGGCTGGTGGTCGGCAGCTTTACCTCTGTCTCGCTTGACCCGCCGCTGGTCGCGTTCTTCCCTGACCGCAGCTCGAGCAGCTGGCCGCTGGTGCGGGCCGGGGGCTACTTCTGCGTCAACGTGCTGGCGGATGACCAGATCGAGCTGTGCCGCCGGTTCGCCTCGCGCGGGGGCGACAAGTTCGAAGGGACGTCGCACAGGCTGTCGCAGCGCGGACTGCCGCTTCTGGATGGTGTCGTCGCGCATATCGAATGCGCCATCGCCAACGAGATCGATGCCGGTGACCACACCATCGTGCTGGGCCGGGTCGAGTCTCTCGCAGTCGAGCGGGCTGCGGGGCCGCTTCTGTTTTTCAAGGGTGCGTACGGTCGTTTCGCCGCCGTAAGCTGACGGCGCATGTCTGCCAACCTCATCCACTATCCGCCCAATCCCGATTACGGGACTGGGGTCTACAGACGCCGGATCACCTTTTTGCGCCGCACGGATGGGATCGATGTGGCGCTGCTCGACGATTACCATGACATGCGGGTTGCTCTGACTGTCGAGGATGGCGTCATATCTGATGTCGTTGCCCACATGGACCGGTTTCCCAAGACAAGCTGTCCCGGCGCGGTAGTGGCCCTGCGCGAGTTGATCGGTCGCTCGGCCTCCGTCAGTGCGATGGCTCTTTCTTCTGAGGAACGTGGCGGGCAATGCACGCATCTTGTCGAGCTCGCACGGCTCGGCCTGGCCTGGCTGGTACGGGGTGAGCGCAGCGAGACGGTCGAGATTGCGCTGACGGACCGGGATGCTGACGGCGTTCAGCATCTGGCTCTCGATCTGGACGGGGCACCGGCGCTGGTGTGGGTGCTGGAACAGGAATCCATCGTGGAACCGGCCGGATATCACGGGCAAGGCCTGTTCGGCGGGTTCACCCGCTGGGCTGAAGCAACCTTGCCGCCCGGTGAGGCTGACCTGTGGCGCATGGCCCAGATGGCGGTCTTTGTGGCCCGCGGCCGAGCCTATATTGTTGATGGATCGAGCCCGCGCCGGGTGGCCGAGGAACCTTCGCGGCGCGGGGCTTGCTACAGCTTCAGTGGCGCCGCATTCGCTACCGCATACGACAACACAGGCTATGTTCGCGATATGAGCGGTGGGCTTCCCCCGCTACGCGGCGTGCCTGAAGCCGCATCATAAGCAGGAGCCTGACGTGACGACGATTGCCACGACCGACGAGATCATCGACGAGGCACGCAACGGCCGGCCCTTCATTCTGGTCGATGCCGATGACCGCGAAAACGAAGGGGACATCATTGTTCCCGCGCAGTTTGCGACGCCCGAGCGGATCAACCAGATGGCGATCCATGCGCGTGGCCTGATCTGCCTTGCGATCACTGCCCAGCGCGCACGCGAGCTCGAACTTTCCCCAATGTCGAGCGACAACCGCTCTGGCCATGGAACAGCGTTCACCGTTTCGATCGAGGCGCGCGAAGGCGTGACGACCGGGATATCCGCATTCGACCGCGCCCGAACGATTTCAGTCGCCATCAACGCGCATTGCGGACCGCGCGACCTTGTGTCGCCAGGCCATGTCTTTCCGCTGGTAGCTCGTGATGGCGGTGTTCTGGTACGTGCTGGGCACACCGAAGCGGCGGTCGATATTTCCCGCCTCGCCGGGCTGATCCCGGCCGGCGTGATCTGCGAGGTCATGAACGCCGACGGGACCATGGCGCGCCTTCCCGATCTCATTCCGTTTGCAGAGGAACACGGGATGAAGATCGGCACGATCGCAGATCTGATCGCGTGGCGCCGGCGCACGGAGACCCTTGTCGAATGCGTCGCCAGTGGTCCTTTTGACAGCCACTATGGAGATAGTTTCACGATCCACGTGTACCGCGATCTGGTTGACAACGGAGAGCACGTCGCGCTGGTACGCGGCGATATTCGGCCGGACCGTGACACGCTGGTCCGGGTTCACCAGTTTGACCTCACGGCAGACCTGCTCGGCTATCGTAATGCGCATCCGGACTATGTCCCGGCTGCACTGCGCCAGATGGCAGCGCATGATGGTCCTGCCGTAGCCGTGTTCGTGCAGGATCCGGATCGTGCGTCGATCTCGCGCCGTGTCCTGGGCGGCCGCAGTGAGTATGCCCGCCTTTCCAGCGAGCGGGACTACGGGATCGGCGCGCAGATCCTGAAGGATCTAGGGGTCGGGCGGATGGCCCTGCTTACCTCGAGCACCCGCAAGATGGCGGCACTGGAAGGATTTGGCCTTGAGATCATCGACCGCAGAGCCATCGTCAGTGCCTGACTTGGCGCCCGGTGCAGTCATGAAACCGGCCTTGTCATCAAGGCTTGAGGTGGATAGGCCTCGCCCCATGGCAATAGCGAGCAATATCTCGAAGCGGCGGCAGTCTGCGCTGGAAGAAGGCAGCGCAGATTATCTGGCCAAGCGCGCCGAACTGGTCGAAATCGCCGGTCGTCAATTCAAGACACACGGCTTCAAGGCGACCACCCTCGCCGAGATCGGCCACAAGGCAGGTCTCGATCGTGCCACGGTTTATTACTACTTCGGCAGCAAGGAAGAGCTCTTCCGCGAGTGCCTGCGCGTCGGCGTGGAGGCCAACATTGCGGCGTGTGAAGCCATTTTCGATGACGAGAAGCTGGAAACTCGCGACAAGCTGCGGGCGGTCATTACCCAACTGATGTCTGCCTATGACCAGTACTATCCACACATGTACGTCTACATTCAGGAAGAGATGAGCCGGGTTACGAGCGAGAAAAGCGCCTGGGCGCAACGGATCGTGGCAAAGACCCGGACATTCGAGCGGATCGTGCTGAGCCTGATCAGCGACTTGATCCGCACCGGGCAGATGCGGGATGATATTGCGGTTTCAGTGGCAGCGAATGCAGTGTTCGGCATGCTGAACTGGACGCATCGCTGGTATCAGCCGGGCGGAACGCATTCCGCGGCGGAAGTTTCCAATGCCTTCTGCGAGATATTCTTCAGCGGGATGGAGAAGCGCTGATCAAAGCCGGGCGCGCAGTGCCCGCTTGTCGACCTTGGTGGCCGACATCGGCCATTCGCCGTCGTTCATGAAGAACACCGCGCGCGGCACCTTGTAGCTGGCGATCCGGCCTTGGCAAAAGCCGATGAGCTCCTCCTCGGTTGCTGACTGGCCAGGCCTCAATTCGATGAACGCCACGGGCACCTCATCAAGGCGCGGATCGGGGCGCCCGACCACTTCGGCGAGCTTGACCGCCGGATGGCTGCACAGATAGGCCTCGACCTCGATCGCTGCGACGTTCTCCCCGCCGACTTTGAGCATGTCCTTGGCGCGGCCGTGGAAGGTCAGCTGGCCATCTGCAGCGCGTGCGTAGAGATCGCCAGTATGAAGCCAGCCTTCGCTGTCGAGCGCCTCGGCAGTCTTCTCGGGCGAGCGGTAGTAGCCCTCCATCACGCAGTAACCGCGGACAAGGATTTCACCGACGACGTCGGGCGCCGCTTCTTCGCCGCTTTCGAGTTCGATGATCTTGACCGAAATACCGGGCACCGGCTTGCCTTGGGTCACGGCACGCTGCTCGGGGGTCTCATCGGGGGCGCAGAGTGCGAAGATCCCGGCGGTTTCGGTCATGCCGCACGCCTGCATGAACTCGGCCTCAGGGAAGGTGTGCTGGACGCGGTTTACCAGCGCGGGCGGTGCGATCAGCAGGACCTTGCGCAAGGCGGCAAGGCGCGCCGGATCGAACGCAGGATGATCCAGCAAGGGCTGCAGGATGGCCGGGAACCATGGCCATGCCACGCTGACCTGCTCCTGCTCCATCAGCTCGAGCGCCGTGCCGGCATCGAAGACGACGTCGGTGACATAAGTCCCGCCGGTGCCGATCACCCCGATGAAGGGAGCGAGTGACCCGATATGAAAGAGTGGCCCACCGCCCCACGTTACATCGTGTTCGCGGGCGCGGAACCGGCTGCTGGCGCGTTCGACCGGACCGCGCGTCACGGCTTCGTGGCTGAGCAGGCAGCCTTTGGGATTTGCAGTGGTGCCTGAGGTATAGATGATCAGCGCGGTGTCGCGCAGCCGGGTCGCACGTCGGGCGGCATCGACAGCACTGACAGGAGCTGACTGAGCGGCCTGTGCGAGGCCTGCGCGAGAAAGGAAGCCAGCGGGCGCATCGCCTTCGAGCACGACGATACCGCGAAGCAGCGGAGCTTCAGCCAGGGTGAGAGAGGCGCCGGGAGCACTGCTACCCAGCGAGGGTAGCGCTTCTGCAAGCACAGCGCGGAAATCAACGAAACGGGTGTCCGCTGCTGTTGTGAGGATCAGCGCAAGATCGGCATTCTCGATGATGAAGCCGAGTTCGCGGCTTTTGTGGCGGGCGTTGAGGGGGACGGCCACACAATTGGCCAGCGCAGCGCCGAACACCGCCGTAACCAGTTCGCGGCTGTTGTTCGCAAGAATGCCGATATGCGCGCGCTGGCCGAGACCCAGTCCGATGATACCGCGCGCAATCTCGATGGAGGCGTCGCGCAGTTCGGCATAGGTGAGGGTGAGGCCGGGCATGACGAGTGCCCTGCGGTCGGGATACTGCGCCGCACTGCGGATGAGCAGGTCCGCCAGCGGCGAAACCTCGGACCACTCGCTGAATATCAAGGCGAAACTCCCCCGCGTGATAGCTTGTTAGAGCCATGAATGAAGCCCGCCAGTGGGCCTGTCAACGGTAATGTTGATAGGCGTTAGGCCAGCTCAAAGCCTTCGTAGTCGTGGTACGCCACCTGCTTGTTGATTTCCGCTGAGAGTTGACCCGGGATTTCCATCGAGAAGTGACCCGGGTGGGTAATATGTCCCGCGATACGGGCGGTGGGTCAAGCGGGTGATTTTTCCTTTCTGGATTTGGGTGCTGCCGA
>NZ_RQSI01000054.1:0-21839 GCF_003856955.1 Novosphingobium sp. LASN5T | reverse complement strand
CAGGCGACGGCCGCGCGCGCCGGTGACGACCGTCCGCGCCGCCGGCCCGATGCGCCAGCGGGGGGCAGCTTCGTCGGCAGCGATTTCCTCAAGGGCGTGGCCGGCGCGACCCCCCCCGGCACCGCGCACACGCCGCCCGCCGCTACGCTTGGGCCGGAGGTGCGCTCGTCGCTCGCCAGTTCGATCTCGCGCCAGATCAAGCCGCACTGGACCGCGCCGCAGGGGGCCGATGCCGACCTGCTGGTGACGATCCTGGCCTGGGATCTCAATCCCGATGGTTCGCTGGCCGGGCGGCCGCGCGTCGTCCAGCAATCCGGCATCACCGATGCCAACCGCCCGCAGGCGCAGCGCCATGCCGAAATGGCGATCCGCGCGGTGCAGCTTGCCGCGCCTTTCAACCTCCCCGCACAATACTACAATGGCTGGAAGCGCATCGCGCAGTTCCGCTTCGACAGGAAGTTGTCCCAATGACCTCGCGCCAGACCGTCCTTCTGTTCAGCCTCGCCCTGCTGCCGCTCGGCATCGCCGCGCCGGCTTTCGCGCAGGCGCAGTTGCTGCCGCCCTCGGCCGCTCCCACACCCGCCCCCAATTCCTCTGGCGCACCGCATGACGATGGCGGCCTGACCGGCTCGGTCACCGACGACAATGCCTGGCAGGACCTGGGCATCGCCATTCCCACCTTCGCCACCGACCAGGCGGTGCCGACGTCGGCCGATGGCGGCAACACCGCCGCGCTGGGCAAGAACCTGGCGCGGGTGATCTACAACGATCTCAAGAACAACGGCCTGTTCAAGCCGGTGGGGCCGGACGCGCTGCCCGCGATCGATTTCGCGCAAGTGACCGCGCCCGCGTTCGACGGCTGGCGCGGGCGTTCGGCCGAAATGCTGGTGCAGGGCTTCGTCAAGGGCAACCCGGATGGCCGCCTGACCGTGGGCTGCTATCTCTATGACGTGCAGCTGGGCAGCGAGCTGGGCCGGCAGGGCTATATCGTGAAGCCCGAGGAATGGCGTCGCGCCGCGCACAAGTGCGCCGACATGGTCTATTCACGGCTGTCCGGCGAAAGCCCGTTCTTCGACAGCAAGATCGCCTATATCGCCGAAACCGGCCCGAAGGACCATCGTCGCAAGCAGCTGGCGATCATGGATTCGGACGGGGCGAACCACCGCTTCATCACCAACGGGCAGGCCACCGCGCTGACCCCGCGCTATTCGCCCGATTACCGCCAGATCGTCTATCTCAGCTACCTGAACGGCGCGCCGCGCATCTACATCTACGATATCGGCACCGGGCAGCAGCGGCTGGTGACGCAGAGCACCAACCCCACCTTCGCGCCGCGCTGGTCGCCCGACGGCAAGTGGATCCTCTATTCCATGGCCACCGGCGGCAACACCAACATCTATCGCGTCTCGGCCAACGGCGGCGCATCGCAGCAGCTGACCAACACGCCGGGCATCAACGTGGGCGGCAGCTATTCGCCCGATGGCAGCAAGATCGTGTTCGAAAGCGACCGTTCGGGCGGCCAGCAGGTCTATGTGATGGACGCGGACGGATCCAACCAGAAGCGCATCAGCTTCTTCGGCGGCCGGGCGGCGACGCCCGAATGGAGCCCGCGCGGCGACCAGATCGCCTTCACGCACATCGCCGGCAATTTCCGCATCGCCGTGATGAGCCCCAACGGCACCGGCCTGCGCGACCTGACCGACAGCTGGCAGGACGAGGCGCCGACCTGGTCGCCCAACGGCCGCATCATCCAGTTCTTCCGCACCGAACGGAACAGCGGCCGCACCGGCATCTGGCAGGTCGACCTGACCGGCCGCAACGAGCGCAAGCTCAACACCCCCGTCGACGGATCGGACCCGGCCTGGGGGCCGGTGCTGCCGTAACGGAACGCAACGGGCCACAGGGGGTTGTATCAAGGCGCTTTCCGTCGCACTTTTCGCTCGCTCCATCGTACCTATTGCCAAACATCTGCGTTCGTCCCGCTTTTTCCTCCCCCGTATCCTCTCTTGCACAAGGAGAATGCTGTGCATCGCAAGATCCTGATCACCAGTGTCCTGGTCACCAGCCTGACGCTCGCCGCCTGCGCGCCTAAGGCGCCGAAGGAACTGCCGCCGGCCCCAACCACGACGACGACCACCACCACGCCCCCGGTAACGACCCCGGCTGGCCCGATGCCCGGCAGCCAGGAGGATTTCGTGGCTTCGGTGACGTCCGACACGATCCATTTCGACACGGATCGCTACAACGTCGACGTGCAGTCGCAGGCCATCCTGCAAAGCCAGGCGCAGTGGCTGGCGCGCTATCCCGACAAGAAGATCACCCTCGAAGGACACTGCGACGAACGCGGCACGCGCGATTACAACATCGCGCTGGGCGAACGCCGCGCCAATGCCGCCAAGAACTACCTGACCAGCGTGGGCATCGATGCCTCGCGCATCACCACGGTCAGCTATGGCAAGGAACGCCCGATCGCGCTGGGTTCTGACGAGGAAAGCTGGGCCAAGAACCGCCGCGCGGTGACGGTGACGGTGCAGTAAGGCGTTTCCCGCGTGTGCCGCCGCGACCTATCGCGGCGGCGGCATAAAATGGCTTCCCAACAACGGCTGTCCCGGGGCATGGCTTGACAAGCCTTGCCCCGGGACGTTGCTTTTAGAGGGGGCGCGGCAAGCGGGAGGCCGTGGCGTGCATGGAGATGCAGGAATGATCCGGAAGGTTCTGGCATTTGCCCTGTTCCTGCTGGCGCAGGCGCTGGCCGGTCCGGCCATGGCGGCCGCGCCGCCGTCGCCGCGGTGCGATGCCGACATCGCCAGCGATCGGGTGGCGCTCGTCGTCGGCAATCGCCGTTACCTCGACCAGCACTGGGACCAGCTCGACAACGCCCGATCGGATTCGCGGCAGGTCTGCGCGGCCTTCGCCGCCAGCGGCTTCCGCGTGATCCTGCTGGAGGATGCCTCGCGCGATGACCTTGCGGCGGCCGTCGCGCTGTTCGGTGATCTGGCGGAGAAGGCCGAGACCGCGGTGTTCTATTTCGCCGGGCACGGCTTCGAATATGCGGGCGACAACTACCTCGTACCGTCCGATGCGCCTACCGAAACCAGCCGCGCCAACTTGCGCGGCCTGTTCGTCAATCTGGCGGAGCCGCTGGCCGCCGCCAATCGTTCCAGACACCCCGTTGCCTTCCTCGATGCCTGTCGCAGCCGCGCCGCGATCGTGCGCATCGTCGATGCCGACGAAAAAGGGCCGGATGGCCCGCCCGGCTTCATCGGCCTGCCGGACCGGTTCAGCGGGGTCGTGTTCTATTCCACCGCGCGCGGCAGCGTGGCCTATGATGCGCGGCCGTTCCCCACCGGGACCAACAGCCCCTTCGCCAGCGCCGTGGTCGACTGGCTCGCCACGCCAGGCGTGAACCTGACGGACTACATCGGCTTCGTGATGGAAGACGTGAAGTCGGGCACGCAGCGGTTTCCCTACGGGGTGCAAAGCCCGATTCCCTATGGCCAGTTGCCGGACCAGAACCGGTTCTACCTGCGCCGCGCCGCGGCGGTCGCAGCCGCGCCCGCCCCGACGGCCGCCCCGTCCGCGATGGCCGAAGCCCGCGCGGCGATCGCGGTCATTACGCCCGACGATTTGGCGCGCGAGGACGGCCCGATCCTGGCCGCCCGCGTGCTCAAGCGGGCGCGGCCTGAACAGATTGCCGCGCTTGCCGGCAGCGGCGACGAGATGGCGCAGTATGTCTATGGCACGATGCTCTACCTCGGCCTGGGCGTGCCGCGCGATCTCGCCGGCGCGCGGGGCTTTCTGGCCGATGCGGCGCGGGGCGGAAACCCGGCGGTGCTGACCGTCTATGCCTATTTCCTGCAATTCCTGGGCGATCGTCCCGGCGACCGCGCGGAAGCCCTGCGCGTCTATGCCCAGGCGGCGGAGGCTGGCTATGCCAAGGCGCAGTCGAACCTCGCCTACATGCTCTATACCGCTTCTCCGCCCGAGCAGGACCGGGCGCGGGCGATGGCCCTGTGGCGGACCGCGGCCGGGGCGGACTACCCCTATGCGGCCTATGCGCTGGGGTACTATGGCGGTGAACGCGATGCGGCGCGGACGCGGCTGGCGGCGCTGGCTGCTGCCGGCAGCCGTTCGGCCGACAACTGGCTGTGCCAGCTTGAAGCCGGCACCGCGCCCGAGCAGAAGCCCGAAACGGTCTTCGCCAACTGTCTGCGCGCGGCTCAGGACAACCGGCCGGTGGCCATGGCCGCCACGGCCTGGCTCTATGCCACCGGGAAGGGGGTTGCCGTATCGGTAAAGGAAGCCAAATACTGGGCGCGGCTGGCGCGCAATGCGCTGAGCCCTTCCGATGCCCAGCTGGGCACTTATCTGGACTGGTACGAAAAGAAGAAGTGATGGCCCGTCAACGACGATCGGTGGATTGGGGTTTCCCGCGCTGGCGCGGGTATGGCGCTGCGAGCGAGGCGGCGACCGTGCGCCTGTGCGATCGCGCCGGGTGCGAGGAGAAGGGCGATTGCCCCGCGCCCAAATCGCCCAACAGCCCGGATCGCTGGTACTTCTGCGAAAAGCACGCGGCCGAATACAACGCCGGCTGGAACTATTTCGAAGGGCTGGACAAGGAAGAGGCCGAACAGCGCGAGCAGTCCGAGCGCGCGACGGGCGAGGCCTATCGCCAGTCGGCGTGGAGCCAGTGGGGCGGATCGGGCGACGGCACGCGCAGCCGCGACGAATTGCGGGCGCTGGAAGTGCTGGGGCTGGACCCGGACGCCGATTTCGAAGCGGTGAAGAAGGCCTGGCGCGCCAAGGCCAAGGAAGTCCACCCCGACGTGCGGCCGGGCGATGCCGAAGCCGCCAAGGCGTTTCATGCCCTGCAACTCTCCTACGAAGTGCTGCGCGCCGCCGAGGAGCGGCGGGAGTGGCGAGGGTAGTGCGTCTCGGTTCGCGCGAGGGCGCAGAGGCGTGATGACCGGCTTGTAGCCTTTCTACCTGCTTCGTCATTGCGAGCGTCAGCGAAGCAATCCAAAGCCCGGCGTGCATGCCACTCTGGATTGCCGCGGGGCTGCGCCCCTCGCAATGACGATGGAGGGCGATGTTGTCCCCTTAGGCCGCTCTGCAGGCGCTCAAGCCACCTTCACGCCTCCGCGCGAAACCGAAAGGTCAGGTCAGCCCAGTTCCGCGTCCAGCAGTGCGCCCACGCGCGCCGCGTCGGGAAAGCCTTCCGCGATCCAGCGCGCTTCCACGGCCCGCAGGATGCGCGCCACGTCCGGCCCCTTGCCGACCCCGCGCGCCACGATTTCGCCGCCCTTGAGCGGGAAACGGGGCACATCCCAGCCGGTGAGCGGCATGGTGGAGGCGCCCGCCAGCAGCAGCCGGTCCAGCGCTTCTTCGCGCCCCAGGCGGTAGGCAAGGCCGCGCGGATCGGACACCGCGCCGTCGCGCGCCGCCGCCGTGGCCAGCCGCTTGCGCTGGGCGATCGACAGGCGCAGCCGCGCCGCCACCTGTTCGGCCACGGGCGGATCGGCGGGCAGCAGCGCGGCCAGACGGCGCAGGGCGTCGGGCGCCAGCCCTTCGCGCCGTTCGCTGGCGATCAGCGCCGCGAGGCTGTCGAGGCCCGCTGCTGTCGCTTCCGGCAGCACTTGCGCCAGCACGCCCAGCTCCGCCATGCGCCGCACCGTGGGCGCGGGATCGGGCAGGCCGAGCAGGGTGAGCAGTTCCCAGCCGATACGTTCGCGCGAAAGGCCCTTCATCCCCGCCGCCAGCGCCGCGCAGGCGCGTTCCGCCTCGGCATCGGCGGGCAGTGTGCCGAAGCGCGCCTGGAAGCGGAAATAACGCAGGATGCGCAGATAATCCTCGCGGATGCGCTGCTCCGCCTCGCCGATGAAGCGGACATGGCGCCCCGCCAGATCGTCCAGCCCGCCGAAGAAATCGGTGACCGCCAGCGTGCGCGGATCGGCATAGAGCGCGTTGATCGTGAAATCGCGCCGCGCCGCGTCCTCCCGCCATGCGGTGGAGAAGGCGACCGTGGCGTGGCGGCCGTCGGTGGACACGTCGCGCCGCAGCGTGGTGATCTCCACCCCGCCTTCGGGCAGCAGCGCGGTGACGGTGCCGTGGACGATGCCGGTGGGAATGGTGCGGATGCCGGCCGCTTCCAGCCGCGCCATGGTTTCCTGCGGCACCAGCTGGGTCGCCATGTCGATGTCCTTGACCGGGGCGTCCAGCAGCGTGTCGCGCACCGCGCCGCCGACATAGCGGCAATTGCCCTGCGCCAGCGGATCGAGCGCGGAGACGAGCGCGGCGAGGTCCGCGCGCTGCGTCCACGGGGCGGCGGGCAGATGGCTGGTCATGCGCCCCACGCGATCCGGCGCGAAAGGTTGGCGATGATCCCGGCGGTGACGCCCCAGATGCGATGCTGGTGCCACATGATTTCGAGGTAGGCGCGCTCGATGCCGTTGTGAAAGCCGGTCTTGCGGATGTGGTTGGCGGGGTCGAGCACGAAGCCGAACGGCGGTTCGAACCATTCGGCCACTTCGTTGGGATTGGGTTCCAGCGCCAGCCCTTCGGGCACGACCGCGAGGACGGGGGTGATGTGGTATCCGGTGCCGGTGCGGAAGGAATCGGTGGCGCCGATCACGGTCACATGACGGCGGTGAAGGCCCAGTTCCTCCTCCGCCTCGCGCAGCGCCGCCTCGATAGGGGTTTCGCCGGGCTCCAGCTTGCCACCCGGAAACGCCGCCTGCCCCGGATGCGCGCGCATGTGCGAGGGGCGGTGGGTGACGAGCACGCCCGGCCCGTCGGGGTGGTCCCGCCGGTCGGTCACGGCGATCAGCACGGCGGCATCGCGCAGCGCGCCTTCGCTGGGGGCGCGCCAGTCGTTGTAAAGGTCATCGAGCGCGCGGCTGTGCCCATCGGCGTAGAGCGCGGTCAGCCGGTCGAGCAGCGATGCGTTCATGCGGCGGGCACCAGCGGGAAGCGCGCACCCATGCTTTCCACCGCGAGTGCGCCTTCTCCGGACACGTCCAGCGCGTGATCGATCAGCTGGCCATAGGTGCTGCGGTTGAGCCGCGCTTCCGCGCCGTGGCGCACGGCCAGGTAGAACGCGGGGACTTCGGCGGTGCCGGCCACGCGCAACGGATGCTCCGGCCCGGCCAGCACCACGTCGTCGGTGTTGAGCCGGAAGGCCAGCACCGGCCGGTTCCGCGCGTCCTCGTGCCGCACCTGCATGTCGGTGGCGACGAACGCCGCGTCCTCGACCGCGATCGACAGCTTCTCGAACGGGGTGACCAGCCAGTGCCCGCCGTCCGCTTCCCGCCGCAGCAGACCGGAAAAGGCGCGGACCATGGCCGGGCGGCGGATCGGCGATCCTTCGTGGAACCACGTGCCGTCCGCCGCGATCCGCATGTGGCTGTCGCCCGTGCGTGCGGGAGCCCACTGGTCGAGCGGGGGCAACCGGCGTTCGGCGTGAGCCTCGGCCAGTTCCGCGAGCGACATGGCCGCGAGTTCGGGGGGCGGGGTATAGGGCATCGCGATTCCGATGCCAGATCGGATCAGCCGCGCCAAGGCCCCAGCATGCCTTCCGCCGGCAACACCGCCGGATTGGCGGTGCGGCACAGCAGGCGGTGCTGCTCATAGGGGCCGGGCAGGCGCCAGCCGCCGGTGTGGGCGTTGGCGAAGCCGAAGAACCGGCCGTAGTATTCCGGATCGCCGATCATCACCTGCGGCAGCGGCGCGCGGGGATCGATCGCGGTCAGGCTGGCGGTGACGAGCGCCTGGCCATAGCCCTTGCCCTGCAGCGCGGGCATCACCGCCACCGGGCCGACCATGATCATCGGGTGCGCGCGGCCGGCGCCGTCGTTCAGCGCCACCGGCCAGCACTGGATCGTGCCCGCCAGCATGTCGTCATCGTCCAGCGCGGCGAACGACAGGCCCTGCAGCCATTCGGTGTCCTCGCGCACCTTGTACGCGGTGCGCTGGCGGCGTTCCGGCTCGAAGGCGGTATCGAGCAGCTGCTCGACCAGCGCGGGATCGACGTCGGCAAGGGGAATGATCTTGGACACGGGATGGGGGTGCCTTTGCGGCGGAACGGACAGGGAAGCGGCCGATAGCCCCCCGCTGCCCCCGCTGCAAGCGCTGGCGGGGTTGGCCATACCGCGCAGCCGGTCCCGGCTCTCAGCTTTCCGCGAACGCGAAGGGCTCGGCCGCGCGGCGGTAGTCATCCGGCAGGATCTCGCGGCCGATCGGCGGTTCGGCGCGCGCGGTGCACTGCGCCCGGTGGCACAGGCGGCAGGTAACTCCGATGGGTGTGGCGGATACGCTCTGGGCATCGGCGCCGGCGGCATAGGCCAGCTTCCCGGCGTGTTCGGCGGCGCAGGCGAGCGCGATGGCGCGGGTGGTCCGGGGCCGCTCGTGCCCGCCGCCGCCCGAAACCACCGTCCGCGCGATCGAGAAGAAGCGTTGGCCGTCGGGCAGTTCCAGCCATTGCGTGACGATCTCGCCGGGCGTGCGGAACACGGTGTGGACGTTCCACAGCGGGCAGCCGCCGCCATGCGCGGCGAAGGGAAAGCCCGCACCGTCCAGCCGCTTGGACACGTTGCCCGCCGCGTCCACGCGCAGGAAGAAGAACGGCACGCGCTCCTGCCCCGGTCGGCCCAGCGTGGTCAGACGGTGCGCGACCTGTTCGAAGCTGGTGCCGAACAGGCCCGACAGCGCCTCGATGTCATAGCGCCGCGCTTCCACCGCGCGGGCGAACCGGTCATAGGGCATGACCAGCGCGGCGGCGGCATAGCCCGCCAGCGCGCGCCGCACGAGGTTGGCGGCGGTCGGGCTGGCGAAGCTTTCCCCCCGGATGATCGTCGAAATTTCGGGCCGCAGCGCGGTATAGGCGATGTGCAACGCGATGTTGTAGGCGCGGCTGGCCGGCGGCAGCGTATCGTCGAGCAGCAACTGTTCGTTGTGCCGGTCATAGCGGCGGATCGCATCCATCATCACGTCGGGCGGCAGGAAGCGCACGCGCACGCCCTGTTGGCGCAGCCATTCCGCGCCACCGCCGGCGCGCTCGATCTCCGCGGCGAGTTCCTCGGCCTTGGAATCGAGCGTGGGGAAATAGTTGCGCCGCGCCGCCACGAAGCGCCGCGCCTCGCCCACCGGGTCCGCCGCCGGATCGCCGCTGCCCTGGCCGCGCTGCGCTGCCAGCGCCTGCTGTTCGCGCAGGTAGGCACCATGCAGGCGCAGCATGGCCTCGGTCACGCCGGGGAAGTTGGTGGCGACATCGGCGACTTCCAGCGCGGGCAGATCGATATCGGCGAAGATCGGATCGCGCAGCGCATCGCCCAGCCGCCGCGCGTAATCGTCGCGCTCGTCGGCGGCGAGGTCCGCCATGTCGAGCTTGTAGGCGCGGGCCAGGCGCAGCAGCAGGTCGGCGGTCAGCGGGCGCTGGTTGCGTTCCAGCAGGGCGATGTAGCTGGGGGAAATGCCCAGTTCCTCGGCCATGGCCTGCTGGGTGAGGCCCAGCTCGCGGCGCAGGCGCTTGATGCGCGGCCCCAGGTAGAGCGGGCGGGCGGGGGACTTGGCGGAAGGGGGCGTGCTGGCCATGGGCGGCATCCTGTCATGCCTGTACAACTTTACAACGAAAATCTGTAAAGTTTGACAACAGCACCGCGCGCCCGGTTCCGCGCGCGGATGCGACCCCTTATCCCGGCCTCAAGCACAGACGCATGACGCGGAAGGGAATCGGATACCATGACCTACCACCAGACCATCGTCGAAGCCGGCAAGGCGATCGGCCCGTTCCAGCAGACATGGGATGGCATCGAACCGGAATCGGTCGCGCGGATGCGCCTCCAGAACCGCTTCCACACCGGTCTCGACATCGCCCGCTACACTGCCAAGATCATGCGCCGCGACATGGCTGCCTATGACGCCGATCCCGCGAACTACACGCAGTCGCTGGGTTGCTGGCACGGCTTCATCGGCCAGCAGAAGATGATCTCCATCAAGAAGCACTTCGGCACCACCAAGGGCCGCTACCTCTATCTTTCGGGCTGGATGGTTGCCGCGTTGCGCAGCGAGTTCGGCCCGCTCCCGGATCAGTCTATGCACGAAAAGACCAGCGTTCCCGCGCTGATCGAGGAACTCTACACGTTCCTGAAGCAGGCCGACGCGCGCGAGCTGGGCATGCTGTTCCGCGATCTGGATGCGGCGAAGGCCGCGGGCGACGCGGTCAACACCCACCGCCTGCTGCACAAGATCGACGAGTTCGAAACCCACGTGGTGCCGATCATCGCCGACATCGACGCCGGCTTCGGCAATGCCGAGGCGACCTACCTGCTGGCCAAGAAGTTCATCGAGGCGGGCGCCTGCTGCATCCAGATCGAGAACCAGGTTTCGGACGAGAAGCAGTGCGGGCACCAGGACGGCAAGGTCACCGTGCCGCACGAGGACTTCCTCGCGAAGATCCGCGCCGTCCGCTATGCCTTCATGGAACTGGGCGTCGATGACGGGATCATCGTGGCGCGCACCGATTCGCTGGGTGCCGGCCTGACCAAGCAGATCGCCTTCGTCCGCGAGCCGGGCGACATCGCCGACCAGTACAACAGCTTCCTCGATTGCGAGGACGTCGATACCGCCAACCTTGGCCACGGCGACGTCCTGATCACCCGCGACGGCAAGCTGGTGAAGCCCAAGCGCCTGCCTTCGAACCTCTACCAGTTCCGTCCGGGAACCGGCGAGGACCGCTGCGTGCTCGATTGCATCACCTCGCTCCAGAACGGCGCGGACCTGCTGTGGATCGAAACCGAAAAGCCGCATATCGGCCAGATCGGCGGCATGGTCAGCCGCATCCGCGAGGTGATCCCCAACGCCAAGCTGGTCTACAACAACTCGCCCAGCTTCAACTGGACGCTGAACTTCCGCCAGCAGGTGTTCGATGCCTGGGAAGCGGCCGGCAAGGACGTTTCCGCCTATGACCGGGCGCGCCTGATGAGCGTGGACTACGACGGCACGGAGCTTGGCGTCGAGGCCGACGAGCGCATCCGCACCTTCCAGAAGGACGCGGCGCGCGAGGCGGGCATCTTCCACCACCTGATCACGCTGCCGACCTATCACACGGCCGCGCTCAGCACCGACAACCTCGCCAAGCGCTATTTCGGCGAAGAGGGGATGCTGGGCTACGTGAAGCAGGTCCAGCGCGAGGAAATCCGCCAGGGCATCGCCTGCGTGAAGCACCAGAACATGGCCGGCTCCGACATCGGCGACGACCACAAGGAATACTTCGCCGGGGAAGCCGCGCTCAAGGCCGGCGGCGCCCACAACACGATGAACCAGTTCGCCGCCTAAGCCCCGGCGGACTGGCAAAGCAATCCTCGCGGCAATCAAGCCCCGAAGATCCAAGAAGGAGACCCACCATGGCTGAACCTGCACGTGCCCGCGCGGTCCTCTCGACCGAGGACTTCAAGCTGATCCGCGAAGCCGTACTGCACTATCTGAAGGCGATCGAGGACCAGCCGGAATCGGTGAAGTTCTCTAACCTCTACCACCGGCTCGGCAGCGCGATGGGGCGCTGATCCCGCACGGAACTTTCCTGGGGAGGAAAGCTGGCCCGCCACGCCGCCTGCGTGGCGGGCCTTCGCGTTTTGGCCCCTTTTCCGCCCGTTCGCGGCGATCGCCATGCAAAAACCCCTCCGGACGGTGATCCGGAGGGGTCTCGGGAGGAAGCTCGGGAAGGTCGGACGTCAATGCGCGTGGGCGCGGCCCTGAGGGAGGATGCCGAAAACGGCTTCCAGCAGGTCCTCGGCGATGGGTTTGAGGAACTGGCAGCCGGAAACATAGCCGTTTGTCCAGACCACCTTGGCATCGACCAGGATGTTCGGCGGAATGCGCAGGCAGATGTCGGCGTTGGGGCTGAGTTCGGAATAGGTTTCGATCCGCGATCCGTGCGTGGAAATGTCCACGATCTTGCACAGCGCGCTGCCCAGCATGTCGCCGCTCACCTTGGCGTCGGCAGCCACCTGTGTGCGGCGCGCCTTACGGCGCTGGCTCAAATCGACCTGTTGATATTCGGCAGAGACCATCGGTGTTGTTCCGCAGGATTGTGTTTAATGGGGATACACCAGGTCTGGCTAAAAAGTGGTTAAGAGCGGGCCGTGCGGCGTCCTTGAAAAAGACCTTTGTTTACCATTGCTTGCCCCGCCAGAGCGCTGCGAAGCCCTGCTGTTTGCGGTGGCACCTGAACCATGTTCCGCAGGAATCGGCGCGGGCAAAGCCAGGCTTTGTCCGGCCCAAGCAAGCCTGTTCTTGATAAACTCAACTGATTAGGTAGATATAAGGCGTCCGGGCGACGCTTCCCTCTCCCTTCGCCGTCCGGACCGCGGCTTTTGATGGATGTCAGCTTGCTCCGCGTCACCAACGGCTAAAGCGCACGAACCCGGGCGACCTCGCCAGCTTCGTGTTCCGTGAACAGGAGAATGCGAATGTCGAGAGCAGCCCAGTCGTCACCATCCCCGTCCCGGTCCGGCCCCCTGGCGCGCATTCCGCGCCGTCGGGCCGTGCCGCCATTGCCTCATCCCTCATGGGCGCGTGGCGACAGCGGCGAAGGGCGCCCCCGGCCGGCGGCGGTCACGGCGACCGACTTCTGGGACCGGCTCGGCCTGTAAGCCGTCCGGTCCCGGAAACGGGGTTTTGACACCAGATTGCGGATGGGTGACCAAAGGCAAGATGAAAACAGCGCTGATCATTCGCCACGTTCCCCACGAGGGGGTGGCGGGCTATCGAGACCCGATCGAGCAGGCGGGATACGCGGTCGACCGTATCGACGTGTCGGACCCGGCCTTTGGCTCGCTCGATCTGCGCGAACCCGACCTGCTCATCATGATGGGCGGCCCGATGGGGGTCTACGAACACGAGGACCACCCCTGGATCCGCTGCCAGATGCGCCGGCTGGCGCTGCGGCTGGAAGCGGACCGGCCCACGCTGGGCGTCTGCTTCGGCGCGCAGATGATCGCCGCCGCCATGGGCTCTGCTGTCTATCCCGGCGGCGCCCGGGAGGTGGGCTTCCATCCGGTCAGCGTCCATGCCGGGGACAGCCCGTTGCGCCATGTCGAAGGCGTGCCGGTGCTGCACTGGCATGGCGATACGTTCGATCTGCCCGAAGGCGTGGAACTGCTGGCGTCGAGCCACGTCTATCGCCACCAGGCGTTCCGGCGCGGGCGCAATCTGCTGGCGCTGCAATTCCACGCGGAGATGGGCGAGGACCCCCGCTTCGATGCCTGGATCGAACAGTCGCCGGACGATGTCGCGGCGGCCGGCCACAGCCCGGAAACGCTGCGCGCGGCGCACGAGGCGCACGGGCCGGGCGCGGTGTCCGCCGGGCGCCGCATGATCGCGGAATGGCTCGAGGCGCTCGATTGAGCGTCTTTACGACCTAGAACGACCTCAGAAGATCGGATCGTATCCCGGCGGCACGTCGTCGATGCCGGAACTGCTGTCAGTCGATCCCGGCACATGGATGCCGCATTCGGTCTTGTCCCAGCCCTTCCAGCGGCCCGATCGCGGGTCTTCGCCGGGGGCGACCTTGCTGGTGCAGGGCGCGCAGCCGATCGAGGGGTAGCCCAGCGCCACCAGCGGATGGCGCGGCAGCCCATGCCGGTCCATCCAGCCTTCGAGGTCGTCCTTGGTCCAGCTCGCCAGCGGATTGATCTTCAGGCGGCCCTGCGCGTCGGAATGATCGATCTCGAAGCGGGGCAGCCCCGCGCGCGTGGCAGACTGGAAGCCCTTGCGGCCGGTGATCGAGGCATCGAAGTGCAGCAGCGCCTTCGCCAGAGGCTGGACCTTGCGGATTTCGCAGCAACCGTCCGGGTCCCACGACCAGCGCAGGCCGTTGTCGTCCTTCTTCGCGAGCACCTCGGCGTCCGGCTCCACGATCTGCAGCCCGGTCAGCCCCAGGTGCGCCACCAGTTCGTCGCGATAGGCGACCGTTTCCGGGAAATGCTTGTGCGTTTCGAGGAACAGCACCGGGGTGGCCGGATCGATCTGCGCGATCAGGTGGAGCAGCACCGCGCTTTCCGCGCCGAAGCTGGACACGACGGCAAGATCGCCGGCCAGCCGGTCGCGCAGTACGCCGCGCAGCATGTCCTGCGTGTCGCTGCCGCGGAACAGGTTGTTCAGCCGGATCGCGTCGGTTTCGGTGAAGCGCGGCGCGGTGTCGATCCGATCGACGCGCCGGCCCTGCGCCCGGGCATCCTGCTTGCGCGCCGCCGTTTCCGCCATGTCAGGCCAGCCCGTGCCGCTTGGCCCAGATCACCGCACGGCCATCGACCGTCTTCTGGTAGACCTCCGGCCAGGTAGCCAGCGCCTTGTCCGCCGCCGCGCGATCGATCGCCTGATTGGGCGCGAAGCTGTCGAAGCCGCAGCGGCGCATGTGCGAAAGCTGGTCTAGCAGGACGTCGCCCACCGCACGCAGTTCGCCGTCATAGCCGTGTTCGCGCAGGATGCGCGCCGCCGAATAGCCGCGCCCGTCGGTGTAGGCCGGGAAGTTCACTTCGACGAGGCTCAGCCGGCCGAGATGCGGCAGCAGGATGCGTGCATCGTCACCCGGTTCGATCCGCACGGCCGAGGCGTTGGTCTGTTCGGCGAAGGCGTCCACGGTCACGGCAGGATCGGCCACAGGTTCGTCATCGCGATAACGCAGCGCGTTCTCAACCATAGATCGCCTCCTTGAACGGGGCCATGCCGATGCGGCGGTAGGTATCGAGGAAGCGCTCCCCGTCGGTGCGCTGGGCCAGATAGACGTCGGTAGCCTTCTCCACCGCATCGACGATGCCGTCCTCGTTGAAGCCGGGGCCGGTGATCGTGCCGAGCGAGGTGTCCGCGCCTTCCGATCCGCCGAGCAGGAGCTGGTAGTTCTCCACGCCCTTGCGGTCCACGCCCAGAATGCCGATGTGGCCGGCGTGGTGGTGCCCGCAGGCGTTGATGCAGCCCGAAATCTTCAGCTTCAGCTCGCCCAGTTCGCGCTGGCGGCCCAGATCGGCGAAGCGTTCGCTGATCTTCTGCGCCACCGGAATCGAGCGGGCGTTGGCGAGGCTGCAATAATCGAGGCCGGGGCAGGCGATGATGTCGCTGATCAGGTCCAGATTGGCGCTGGCGAGGCCCGCCGCGTCCAGCTTCTGCCACAGCGCGTAGAGATCGGCCTTCTTCACATGGGGCAGCACGATGTTCTGCGCGTGGGTCACGCGCAGTTCGTCGAACGAATGCGCCTTGGCGAGATCGGCCATCAGGCGGATCTGGTCGGCGCTGGCATCGCCCGGAATGCCGCCGGTGGGCTTCAGGCTGATGGTGACGATGGCATAGCCCGGCTGCTTGTGCGCGTGGACGTTCTGGTCCAGCCACAGCGCGAAATCGGGATCGCTGCGGTCGACGTCCTCGGACAGGCCGGTCTCGAAGCCCGGATCGGCGAAATAGCCCTTGATCCGCTCCAGCTCGGCCGGCGGCGGTTCCAGCCCCAGCGTCAGGATATGGGCGAATTCCTCTTCCACCTGGCGGCGGTATTCGTCCGCGCCGATCTCGTGGACCAGGATCTTGATCCGCGCCTTGTACTTGTTGTCGCGTCGGCCATAGCGGTTGTACACGCGCAGGCACGCTTCCAGATAGCTGATCATCTGCAGCGGCGGCACGAAATCGCCGATCACCGGGGCGATCATCGGCGTGCGGCCCATGCCCCCGCCGACGTAGAACCGGCAGCCGATCTCGCCCGCCTCGTTCTTCACGATCTGGATGCCGATGTCGTGCAGCTTCATCGCCGCGCGATCGGTGTCGGACCCGATGATGGCGACCTTGAACTTGCGCGGCAGGTAATCGAATTCCGGATGGAACGTGGACCACTGGCGCAGCAGTTCCGCATAGGGGCGCGGGTCTTCCACCTCGTCGTCGGCGGCGCCGGCGAACTGGTCGGCGGTGGTGTTGCGGATGCAGTTGCCGCTGGTCTGGATCGCGTGCATTTCCACGCTGGCAAGGTCGGCCAGGATATCGCCCGCGTCTTCCAGCTTGATCCAGTTGTACTGGATGTTCTGGCGCGTGGTGAAGTGGCCATAGCCGCGGTCGTACTTGTCGGCGATATCGCCCAGCATCCGCATCTGCGCGGAATTGAGCGTGCCATAGGGTATCGCCACGCGCAGCATGTAGGCGTGCAGCTGGAGGTAGAGGCCGTTCTTCAGGCGCAGCGGCTTGAACTGGTCCTCGGTCATTTCCCCGGCCAGGCGGCGGCTCACCTGGTCGCGGAACTCCGCGACGCGGGCATCGACCATGGCCTGGTCGTACTGGTCATACTGGTACATGTCAGATCACCCAGTTGCCGGCGGCGGGGTCGGCGGGCTTGAGGGAAAGGTCGAGCCGGACGGTGGGGCCAAGCGCGCGGATGCGTTCCTTGATATGCGCGGGGCGCACGCCTTCGCCGGTCACCGATGCATCGATGGCGTAGGAGCCGACCACGCGCTGCGCGGCTTCCTCGCGCGCGAGGATCGCTTCGGGGTGTTCCCCCGCGTCCACCGCATCGTTGACGTGGCGCGACCAGCCTTCGCCGGTCCACCAGATCACGTCCCCGGTCTTGAGATCGTTGCCGGTCAGGACTTTCACAGCACCGTCTCCCCGGCCGCCCGGGCCATCTTCGCAAGTTCCATCGTTTCTCCCCGCGCCGCGACCTCACCGATGATGATGAGCGCCGGGCTCTTGACCTTTTCGCGCGCGACCAGATCGCCCAGGCCGGCGAGCGGCCCGCGCAGCACGCGCATGTCTGGCCGCGCCGCGTTCTCGACCACGGCCAGCGGCATGGTGGGCGCAAGCCCGTCCGCGATCAGCTTCTCCGCGATTGCCTCGCTGGTGGCGACGCCCATGTAGATCACCAGCGTGCGGCCCACGCCGGCAAGGCCCGCCCAGTTCTGGTCGGATAACCCTTTGCACTGGCCCGCCACGAAGCTGACGATGCTGGCGTTCTCGCGGTGGGTCAGCGGGATGCGCGCCGCCGCCGCCGCGCCTAGCGCCGCGCTGACGCCGGGGACCACTTCCACCGGCACGCCGGCGGCCTCGCAGGCTTCCATTTCCTCGCCGCCGCGCCCGAACACGAACGGATCGCCGCCTTTCAGCCGCACCACGTCATGCCCTTGCCGCGCCTCGCGCACCAGCAGGGCGTTGATGTCGCTCTGCTTCATCGTGTGGCGGGAGCGCTGCTTGGCCACCGAGACGAACCGCGCGCCGCGCGGCGCCATGGCCAGCACGGCAGGATCGACCAGCCCGTCATACACCACCACTTTGGCGCGCATCAGCAACCGCGCGGCGCGCAGAGTCAGCAGGTCGGGATCGCCGGGGCCGGCACCGACCAGATAGACCGTTCCGGGAGTGGGGGCGGGATTCTTCATGAGGGCCAGATGGGCGCGCCCGCCCTTTCGCACCAGCGAGAATGGTTTGGGGGCCGCCTAGGCGAACTTTAGGGGCGAACTTTAGGGGCGAACTATCCCGCCCTGCCGCTTCACTGCGCGGGGCCGGTTTCGGGCGGATCGCGCGCCTCATGCCGCGCCGCCAGCGCATCGGCCAGCCGGCGTAGCCCTTCCGAATCCTTGAGCGAGACGTCCTGCTGGGGATAGGGGATCTCGATGCCGTTCTCGCGGAACAGGTGCCACACCCGCTTGAGCACTTCGGAGCGGACGTTGCCCACGCCCTCTTCCGGATCACCGATCCAGCACACGATGACCATGTCGATCGAATTGGGACCGAAGGCGCTGAGCAGTACGCCGGGCGGGCGGTCGGCCAGCACCCGGTTCGCCCCGCGCGCGGCTTCCAGCATCAGCCGTTCGGCCAGATCGATGTCGCTGCCATAGGCGATGCCCACCGGGATCTGGATCGAGACCTCGCGCGAGGAATAGGACCAGTTCTCGACCTGGCTGGTCATCAGGTTTTCGTTCGGAATCAGGTATTCGCGGTTGTCGCGCGTGGCGACGGAGACCGCGCGGATGCCGATCTTGCGGACCTGCCCGAAGCTGCTGCCCTTGCCGTCGTTGACCGCGATCACGTCACCCGGCTTGATCGAGCGGTCCATCAGCAGGATGATTCCGGCGATCAGGTTGCCGAAGGTCTTCTGCAGGCCGAAGCCGATGGCAAGGCCGAACGCGCCGGAAAAGACCGTCAGCGCGGTCAGACTGATGCCCAGCAGGTCGATGCCCAGCAGGAAGGCGAAGACCCACACCGCCAGCGAAACCAGCTTTTCGCCCAGCACCTGCTGCGCGCTGTCGAGGCTTGTCATGCGCGAGAACAGATGCCGCGCGATCCGGCTGCCCAGCCGCGCGATCATGAACATCGCCACGACCACCAGCACCATCTTCGCGGCGTTGAACACCGAGATGTGATAGTGCCCGATGTCGAAGCCGTAATCGTCGAGCACGTCCATGAACGCGCGCGTATCGCGGCGGAACTTGGCCCAGCCGTGCACGACCTGCCCGTGGACGGCGGAATCGGACATGACCGCGGCGAGCATGGCGGAATTGAGCATCACAGCGCCGCCGCCCAGGCCGCCAGCCCGGCTTCCAGGTCGGCGATAAGGTCGCCGGCGTCTTCCAGCCCGATCGACAGGCGCACGCCGAAGCGGTCGGCGGCGTCCATGCCCGGCAGCGGCCAGGCGGAGGCGGTGCGGATGCTGGCGGGATCGACCGGCGTCGCCAGGCTTTCGAAGCCGCCCCAGCTATAGCCGATGCCGAACAGCGCCAGCGCATCGATCAGCGCGTCGCGCGCCGCGCTGGTGCCGCCTTTCAGCACGAAGCTGAACAGGCCGCAGCCCCCGGTGAAATCGCGCGTCCACAGATCATGCCCCGGCGATCCCGGCAGCATCGGGCACAGCACCCGCGCCACTTCGGGCCGCGTTTCCAGCCATTGCGCGATGGCCAGCGCGCTTGCGGTCTCGCGGTCGAGCCGCACGTTCATGCTGCGCAGGCCCCGAAGCACCAGCGCCGCGTCGTCGGGCGAGACGACCTGCCCCAGCCCCTGCGCGCGCAGCCGCAGCTTGCGGTACCACTCCGCCCCGGCCGCAGCGCTGCCCATCATCACGTCGGAATGGCCGCCGACATGCTTGGTCAGCGACATCACCGTGATGTCCACGCCCCTTTCCAGCGCCGGAAAACCAAGCGGCCCGGCCCAGGTGTTGTCGAACACGGTGACGATCCCGCGCGCGCGGGCGATCGCCGCCATGGCGGGCACGTCCTGCACGTCCATGGTCAGGCTGCCGGGCGATTCGAGCAGCACGGCGCGCGTCCGTTCGCAGATCGCCGCCTCGAACGCGACGGTGTCGCACGGATCGAACCAGCGCGTTTCCACGCCGAAATCGCGCAGCAGTCCGCGCGCCATCGCGCGGCTGGGCTCATAGGCGTTGTCGGTCAGCAGTAACACGTCGCCGGGGCGCAGCACCGTCAGCAGCGCGCCGGCAATGGCGGCCACGCCCGAGGGATAGAGCACCGTGCCGGCCGCGCCCGGCTCCAGTTCGGTCAGCGCCTCGCACAGCGCCCATTGCGTCGGCGCGCCGCGGCGTCCGTAATAGAACCGCCCGTCCTCGTTGCGCGCGCCGCCCTGCCGCAGCGCGGCCATGTCGGGGTAGAGATGGGTGCTGGCGCGCCATACCGCCGGGCTGACCACCGCGCCCGGCTGGTCGGCGGTGCCGGTCCATTCGGGCCGCCGGCCGGCGGCGGCGAGGCGGGTGGCGGGCTTCAGGGGACGATCGTCGCGCGTGCTGCTCATCGCCGGCCCCTAGCAAACCTTGCGCGGGCTTTCGAGGCGCCAGTTCAGGCCGGCTGCACGGCGGGCTGCGGCCCGGTTTCCTTCGGCGTCGCCGGATCGGCGCCCCATTCGGACCAGCTGCCGTCGTAGAGCGAGACGTCGTCCTTGCCGATCAGGTGCAGCGCGAAGATCAGCACGTTGGCGGTCATGCCCGATCCGCACGAGCTGATCAGCGGGCGCGACAGGTCCACTCCGGCCGCGTCGAACAGCGCGCGGATCTCGTCGGCGCTTTTCCAGGTTCCGTCCGGCCGGAACAGGCTGGCATAGGGCACGTTGCGCGAGGCGGGGATGTGCCCACTGGCCAAGGCCGGGTTGGTTTCCTTCTGTTCGCCGGTAAAGCGCCCGGCGCCGCGCGCGTCGACCACCTGTTCGCGCCGGTCCTTCAGGTTGCGCAGCACGTCGGCCTTGGAGCGGACGTGGCTTTCGTCGCTCCACACCGTGAAGTGGCGGTGCCGCAGCGTTTCTCGCCCTTGCGCGCAGGGGCGGCCCTCGGCCTTCCACTTGGCGATGCCGCCATCGAGCAGCGCGACGTTCTGCGCCCCGAACATGGTCAGCATGAACCAGGCGCGCGTGGCGCTTTTCACCGGGCTGTCATCGTAGAGCACGATGCGGCTGCCGTCGCCCAGCCCCAGGCTCTGCATCCGGCTGGCGAACTTTTCGGCCGATGGCAGGGTGTTGGGCACCGGCGCAGTGGTGTCGACCAGATTCGCGAGGTCCATGAAGACCGCGCCGGGAATATGGCAGGCTTCGTATTCCAGCGCGGGATTGCGTTTCTGCTCGGGAAGAAACGCGCTCGCGTCGACGATGCGCAAATCGCTCGCGCCAATTTCGTCCGCGAGCCACTGGGTCGAGACCAAGGGATCCATCGTGGTTGTTCCTGCCTGCATGGGTGATCCGTCTATCGCGGATTCCCCTTATACTTAGGCAGGCGGCCAAGACGCGTCGAGACTGAAAAACGAACGATTCAGAGCGTTTCGGGTATTTCGAGCGCGCGCTGCCCGATCGCGTCCCACACGCGCGGACCAAGGTCGAGCCGGAACGGCTGGAGACGGTCGGATGCCGTAGCGTTATCCTGCCCGACCAGGAACGCGGCCCGGGCCGACACGGCGCGGTGCGCGCTGTCGCTGGCCCAGGCATCGAACCGCGCCACCGGCACGAAAAGCTGCGCCTGGCCATGGCGAATCGGCGTGACCGCGTCCAGCGGCAGGCGGAATTCGCCTTCCAGAACGGCGCTTTCGCCCGGCCCCAGCCGTTCGATCCGGCCGATCGGCGGCAGTTCCGGCCCGGCGATGCCGAGTTGTTCTTCCATCGAGCGCGAGGCGTGCGCCGCGATCATATCGCCGCTGATCGCGATGTCGCTCAGCGCGTCCGGCCCGGCGTTGGTCGCGGTCAGGCGATAGGCAAGCGTGGTGTTGACCAGCGTCGCGCCCAGCCGCACCGCTTCGAGTGTCAGCACGAGTCCACGAGCGGCTGCGGGCGCCACGGGGGAAGGTGCGGGCGCAGGCGGCGGCGGAAGGGGCGTTGGCGCGGGGCGGGGGACCGGCATCGCTGCAACCGAAGGCGCGCTCTCCGCCTCTGCCTCCTGCACTTCCGCCGGCTCGTCCCGAGCGGCTGGCCGCCGCCGTCGCGCCCAGGCAGCCAGCGCCAGCACCGCGAGCGCCAGCGCGCCGCCGCCGATCCACCACAGCCATCCGCTGGTATCCGGCGTGCTGGCGACAGGCGCCCCTGAAGGCGCGGTTTCGGGTTCGGGCACGGCGGAGGCCGCAGCTTCGGGCAGCGGCTCCGGTGTTGCCGAAGCGGCCGGGGAGGGCGTGAGGGAGGGGGTGGGAGAAGGCGTTGCCGATCGCGGTTCCGGCGCGCGCGCCTCGGGTGGGGCGCGCCGGTCTGCTGCGGGGGATGGGGATGCGGCAGGCCTGGGCGTAGCGCGCGGTGTCGGCAGCACGATGACGGGTGGCGTCCCGGTTGGCGAGGCGACCGGCGTGGGCGGCGGCGCGCCTTCCGCCACCGGACCGGCGGCGCGCGGTGGCGGTGTGGGGGTC
>NZ_RQSI01000053.1:0-22091 GCF_003856955.1 Novosphingobium sp. LASN5T | reverse complement strand
CGGCAGCACCCAAATCCAGAAAGGAAAAATCACCCGCTTGACCCACCGCCCGTATCGCGGGACATATTACCCACCCGGGTCACTTCTCGATGGAAATCCCGGGTCAACTCTCAGCGGAAATCAACAGCCGGACATATGGAAGCAAGCGATCCGATCAAATTTTCCGTTCAGCCCTTGCAAGAGGGAGCCGTCCACATATGGCACTGGCTTGGGGCGCAGAACCACCGGGGCCGGCCGCGCTCCGTCCACCGCCGCTGGCGACGTTTACCCACCACATACCGGCGTCCGGCCAAGTGATCGTGACCTTGCCCTCGGCATCGGTCGTGAGATCAAGCTGCTGAATGCCATCGCGATAGCGAACGCCACCGTTTACCGCGCTCACGGAAAGGTCGGCCGCCGGCTTGCCATCAAGCAGGAACTGGAAAGTGGCAGCCTCGCCGCTCGCCAGTTCGGTAGGGTGCGTAACCGGAACCATCTCAAGTCCCTTGCCGGTCGGCTTGAAAACCGCGGTGGTCGGCTCTCCAGCGGTCGCAAAGGTCTCGATGCGGCTCGTATTGACCGCGCTCCATACATCGGTCGCCCCGGCGGGCACAGCTTGAGCGAGCGTTGCAGGCGTGGTCCCGCGCGGAAGCATCTTCCGTTCTCCGTTCAGCAGGTAGCTGCCGCTCACCGATTCAGAAACGATTGCGATCTTGTAGGTGCCGGGCTGCACGACATGGACATCGAAAGTCTGACGCAGGCGGCCCTTCGCGCTGTTCTCGACCGCTACCTTGCTGCCATCCGGCGCGAGCGCGAACGGTTCCCAATTCTGCACGGCGTGATCGAAATAATAGAGGTCCGTCGATAGGGCCGCATCGACCGTCAGCCATTCGTCGCCGCTACCGACGAACATGGTCTCGGAAGGAAGCATCCACGACCGGGGCGCTGCCTCGACAGCGATCGGCGCAAGCGCGGCTCCCATGGCGAGGGCCGACAGGATCGACGTGCGGATCATCTTCACAGGCATAGCTCCCCCTTAACGCCGGGCGTTCAGTGAGACGCGGCCAAGCTCGAACTTGCCGCTCGTCGATGCAGTTGCCTGGGTTCCCGACCAGGTGAAGGGCAGACGCACCGCTTCGCGTCCACCGGCCTCGCGTGCTGCTTCGACGACGAGGACATAGTTCCCCGGTGTCAGCGCGGGCATACCTCCCCGACCGGCGGTGAAGCTGAGCGTATGCGATCCGGCCGGACGGGTTGCGCCGCTCACGCCGTCGGCAGGAACACTGAGCATTCGTCCGGCAGCACGCCACCAAAGACGCACGTCGCGCAGCCATTTGGCGCCCGCATTGTTGCGCTTGTCGACATCATAGAGAATGCTGAGGGTCCGGGGAGCGCTGCCCGCCTTCTCCAGCCAGACCGCCACATAGGGGCGATGATATTCGGCAACCGACAATCGCGGCAGCGTGAACGAAAGGTCAATCGTCTGCGCGCCAGCTGGCGTTACCCCAAAGCCGCTTGAGCCGAGAGCCGCCGCAGTCAATCCCGTCAAGCGAAAACGCATGCATATATCCCTGATTTCGATTGCTTCTAAGAAGCCCAAGGTCCAATTCAACATCACCCACGTAGCGCAAACAATTCGCATTCGCAACAAAAGGGACTTGCGTTCATCAATATTGCATCGTCAAATGGGAAGAGCGCATGTTCGTGCACCTTAACTCCGATTGTAAGAACGGCTATTCCATTCAAGACGGCGACCCACAGATGCAGCATGGGCGGGCAGTCCTTCAGCCTCGGCAAGGGTCACGGCTGCACGACCGAGTTCTCGTAAAGCCCGTTCGTCCAGCTCGATAACGCTGGTGCGCTTCATGAAATCAAGCACCGATAGTCCTGAGGCGAACCGCGCCCGGCGCCCTGTTGGCAGGACGTGATTGGGGCCAGCGATATAGTCGCCGATAGCTTCCGGCGTATGCTGGCCGAGAAAGACCGAGCCAGCATGTGCGACACGGTCAAAAAGATGGCGAGGTCGAGGGGTGGCGATCTGGAGATGTTCGGGCGCAAGCGCATCGATGAGTGGTATGGCATCGTCGAGAGCAGGGACGACAATGATCGCGCCATGCGCTTCCCACGAGGAACGCGCCACCGCCGAAGTGGCGAGGGTGCCGAGTTGCACTTCGACCGCCGCAGCGACGTGGTCGGCGAAGGCCCGATCGTTGGTGATGAGGATCGACTGGCTCGTCGGATCATGTTCGGCCTGACTGAGAAGGTCGGCGGCGATGCAATCCGCATCGTTCGCTCCATCCGCCAGGACGACAATCTCGGATGGACCCGCGACCATGTCGATTCCCACGACACCGTAAACCTGCCGCTTGGCTTCGGCGACCCAGGCATTGCCCGGACCGGTGATGACATCGACGCGTGGGATCGACCCAGTGCCGTAAGCCAGCGCGGCGACCGCTTGTGCACCGCCAATCGGACGCACCTCGTCAATGCCGGCGAGGTAGGCCGCCGCCAGCACCAGCGGGTTGGCGATGCCATCGGGCATCGGGGTCGCCATCACCACGCGACTTACGCCCGCAACGGCGGCAGGAATCGCGTTCATCAGCACCGATGAGGGATAAGTGGCTCGGCCCCCCGGCACATAGATACCGGCGCTTTCCACTGCCCGCCATCGCGCGCCGAGCCGGACGCCAGCACCGTCCACATAGTCGCTGTCCGTGGGCAACTGCCTTTCATGGTAGGTGGCAATCCGCCGCGCGGCAAGTTCCAGGGCCATACGCAAGTCAGGGTCGAGGTCGCGGAACACCCTCTCGCAAACGTCGCGGCCGATCGTCCATCCGGTCTGGTCGAGGTCGTGCCGATCCCACTTCCAAGTATAGGCGCGCAACGCATCGTCGCCGTCCCGGCGAACAGCCGCGATCACCTCGCGCACGACCACCGAGACATCCTCGTCGGCTTCGCGCCGCGCTTCCACCAGTGCGTCAAAATCCAATTTGAAATCAGGGGCGTCCGCAAAAAATCTTCGAACCATGCTTCACACTTCCACTTGTTGGGCGCTGAATTTGGTGAGGCGACACGCAGCAGCTTTCGCAGATTACCGCACAGCCTCGACCGCGATCAGCAGCACGGCATAGCGCCCGCCTTTGGCCAGCAACACCAGCGGCAGGAAGACCCGTAAAGGCGTGCGTAGCAATCCGGCCGCAAAGGTTAGCGGATCTCCTACAATCGGCGCCCAGGAAAGCAGGAGAGACCATTTGCCCCACCGGGCATACCAGCAAACGGCCTTCTCGACCGTGGCGGCCTTGAACGGAAACCAGCGCCGGTCGCGCAGCCGTTCGAAACCGCGTCCGAGCAGCCAATTGAAAAGCGAACCGAGCGTGTTTCCTGCCGTCGCACTTAACAGCAGCAGGAGCAGATCGTATCGCCCACTGATCGCCATCGCCGAGAGCAGGATTTCGGACTGTGCAGGCAGCAGGGTCGCGGCGACGAACGCTGTCACGAACAACCCGGCATAGGGCGCCGCTATAGCGATCATCGCGATCGACAGAAGGCATAGCGGTTCGCATCCTTCACTGCACAGTCGTGCCGAACAGGTGGCCGATGCCCGCCGTGGCTGCCAGCGCGATCGCGCCCCAGAAGGTCACCCGCACCGCGCCACGCCACATCGACGCGCCGCCTGCCCTTGCGCCGATCGCGCCGAGAATGGCGAGGAGGACGAGCGTCGCGATCGTGATTGCGATGACCAGCGAGGCGCGCGGGACCACGCCGACCATTAACACCGGTATGATCGCACCTGCGCAGAAGGTTGCCGCCGACGCCAGTGCCGCCTGGATCGGCCGTGCCGCCAATTCGGACGTGATGCCAAGCTCGTCACGCATGTGCGCGCCGACCGGATCGCTGCGCATCAACTGCTCGGCGACCTGGACGGCGAGGTCGGGTGCAAGCCCGCGCGCTTCATAGACAGCGGCCAGTTCGCGGCGTTCCTCCTCGGGGTCTGATGCATGTTCGCGCGTTTCGCGCAGCCGGTCGGAGCCTTCGACATCGGCCTGACTGCTCACCGAGACATACTCACCCGCCGCCATCGAGATTGCGCCGGCGATAAGCGCTGCGACGCCGGTCAGCATTACCGTCGACGAACTCGTCTGGGCCGAAGCGATGCCGACCACCAGGCTGGAGGTTGAAATGATGCCGTCATTAGCGCCGAGCACTGCCGCTCGCAGCCAGCCGACCCGCTGCACCAGATGCCGTTCGCTCGGATGTCGCATGCCTCAGTCTCCCTGCCTCGTTCGCGATGGGCATCCAGTGAGACGCCCATGGCGCGGACTGTTTCCGCACTTATGCCCGAAGGACTCAGCACTCGGTGGCCAACGCCGAGACCCCTCCATCATGCTTCCGCAATCCTGACGCGCAGAAGCTTGACCGAATTAAGGAACACGAGAACGTCTGGTCCCAGATGGATGAACGCCGCCTGGATTGGTCCAATCCAGCCCATGAGCGCGGCGGTGATGCCAAGCACATGGACCACTCCGACACCGACCCAGAGATTTTCCTGGACGGTCCGATAGGCGCGACGCGCGATAGTGCGCGCGCCAACAATCTTGCCGAGGTCGTCGGTCATCAGTGCGATGTCAGCGGCTTCCAACGCCGCCTGCGTGCCGCCGCCGCCCATGGCGATGCCAATGTCGGCACGCGCGAGTGCCGGCGCGTCGTTGACGCCGTCACCCACCATCGCAACCTTATAGCCGCGCTTCTGCAAGTCGGCGATCATGGCGACTTTGTCTTCGGGCATCAGGTCGGCCTTGACCTCATCGACACCCAAGTCTCTCGCAATCGCGTTAGCAGTCGTCTGATTGTCGCCGGTCAGCATGACGATATGTCTGACGCCATTTTCCTTCAAAGCGGCGATGGCTTCTCGCGCCCCTGGGCGCAGCGTATCGGCGATGAAGATGATCCCGCAAAACCGGCCGTCAACCGCGACGTGGACGGGCGTGCGATCCCGATCTTCGACAGCATAGGCGATGGACACGCCGTTCTCGCGAAGTAAAGCCGGATTACCTACGAGAACGGTTCTGCCTTCCACGGTCGCCCTAACGCCTCGACCCTGAACCTGCTCGTAGTTTTCCGGTTCCGGCACTGTGATTCCGTCCTCGGCGGCCGCCTCGACCACCGCCTTGGCCAAAGGGTGGGCTGAGCGGCGATCGGCGGCGGCCGCGATCCGCAGCAGTGTCGTTTCCGAAAAATCTGGATTGGTCACCTTGACGTCGACCACTAACGGCTTGTTGGCGGTCAGCGTGCCGGTCTTGTCAAAGGCGATCGCGTCTGCCTTGGCGAGTTGCTCAAGATAGAGCCCGCCCTTGATGAGAATGCCGCTGCGAGCAGCCCTGGCAATCGCGGCGATCATGACGATCGGCGTCGCCAGGCCAAGCTCTGCCGGCGAGGTGAAGATCAACAAGGTCACGATCTTGGAGACGTCGCGCGTCACCAGAAAAACGACGATCAGGAAGACGAACACGACCGGGATCAGCCATCCCGCGACCTTGTCGGCCAGCTTCTGCACGGGGGCAGCCTCGGCTTCGGCATTTTCGACCAGCGCGATGATGCGGGAGAAGATCGTATCGCCGCCGACCTTTTCGGTTCGGATGTCGAGCGCGCCGGCTTCAACGATGGTGCCGGCGAACACCTCTGCACCCTCCGTCTTGTCCTGGGGGACGCTTTCACCGGTGATCGGTGCCTGGTTGACCGAGGCTCGCCCGCCGACGACCACGCCATCGACCGGGATTTTCTCGCCGGTTCGCGCGAGGACGATGTTGCCCGCCTTGAGCGCCGCGATCGGCACCGTGCGCTCCGACCCGTTATCCCGCACGATCGCGGTTTGGGGCACGGACCCGATCAGCGCCTTGATCGAGGCGCGAGCGCGATCGGTATTGAGGTCGGCAATGAACTCCGCAATGAGAATGATGACCATTAGGACGGCGCCGGCCACAGTTTCGCCGCCGAATATCGCGACAATGGTCGCGATCGTCACGAAGATCTCGGTGCCGATCTTACGTTCAGTTATGAGGTCGGCGAGCCCTGTCCTGACCAGCGGATAGAGGCCGATGACGACCGCAGCCCAAAGCACCTGGATCGGCACAAGCTGTTGCCAATACAGCAGCGCCACCGTGCCGGTAAGCAGTATCCGGCCAATTTCGATCCAGCGTTCCCGTGTCATCAGGTCGCGCCAGGTCGCACCGTCTTCCCGGGGTTCAACTGCCTCACTCATCGTAACGCTGCCTCCTGTCGCTTCATTTTTCCGTTCGCCCGATAGAGGCTCCCGTTTCCCGCACCCTGAGGGGACATTTCGCCGCGAGCGCGGGGGCGAGCGCCCGCGGCGTGGTTCAGACCTCAAGGGGCAGGCCCGAACCAATCTCGATTTTAAGCACCGGAGCGAAAGCCCTTCCTGGCGCGACGCCTGGGTGCAGTTGACGGCCTGCGGAGCGCAAGATGCCGCGCGAGCAAGCGGTCCTCGGCCCTGAGCAACGAACCGAAAAGTCGCTTCGCACCTTTGAGCGGCAGCAAGGATAAAAGCCCCGTGCAGCGGAAACTGTGGACCACGCGCGCGCCTGGGGGGATTGCAGAGAGCAGGTAGCTTTCCTCCAGTGCGAAAAGCTTTCCCAGACCGAAGCGCAGGGCAAAGCACCGCTGCTCATCTACCGTTACAATGCGGGCATCGACGGTTCGGAAAGGCGCATTGCCTGTCTTCATGCGGAACGAATAATCGACCTTTGTATCCGACGTCAGCGAACCGGTTATTCTGACGAAAGGATGCCAGCGAGGGTAATCGTCAAACCTCGTGATGGCGGTCCAAACCCGCGGAAGCGACGTGTGGATGACGGTTTCATTCTCGACGGTGAACATGGCTCAGCTCCCGACGTCTCGACGGCCTTTTCAGGCTTGATCGTCGCGCGCGCCGAGCAATGTCTCGACCGGCGCGATCGTGATGAGCCCGATGCTACGTATGGTGTTGATCTCCGTCACGAACGTCCGAAGGCGCTCGTCTTCGTCGACGATTTCAACGACCAGGGGATCATTGCGATCGAGGAAGCCAGAGGCATGAATCAGTTTGGAATGCCCGAAGCCGACACGCCCGTTCAGGACCGTCACTCCAAGCAGTTTATGCGCTTTCGCCTTCTCCAGAATCACCTCGAACACGGGACGGTCGCCGCTCATCGCCAGTTCATCGGTGAAGATACGGAGCAAGGAATAGGATTTGGCTGTCATAACGCTGTCCTCTCTTCGTTTCGTGTCGAGGGGCCGACGACGTTTGCGGTTCGCCGCCGGCCCCTCTTGCTAGTTGGCCGGCAAGGGCTCATGCGGCTCTGCGCGCTCATCCCTTTGCCCGCGCCCGGCCATGTAGCGGGACATGAGCGCAGTGATCGCCGGCAGGACCAGCAGGGTGAGCGCCGTGCAGGTGATGAGGCCCCCGATCACGACTGTCGCGAGCGGACGCTGCACCTCGGCGCCGGTGCCCGTGGCGAGCGCCATCGGCACGAAGCCGAGGCTGGCGACCAATGCGGTCATCAGCACTGGCCGGACACGTTCCATCGCGCCGCCGATGATCGCTTCATCCTCATCGACGCCATCGTCACGCCGCTTTCGGATCGCGCTCATCATGACGAGGCCGTTGAGCACGGCGACGCCCGACAGGGCGATGAACCCAACCGCCGCCGTGATCGAGAAGGGTATGCCACGCAACAGCAGCGCAAACACCCCACCCGCCAGCGCCATCGGCACTGCCGAGAACACGATCGCCGCCGGCACGAAGCCGCCGAGCGCCATGTAAAGCAGTGCGTAAATGGCGAGGAAGCAGATCGGAACCACAATCAGCAGGCGCAAACGTGCCGACTGGAGGCTTTCAAACGTGCCGCCCCAATCGGTATACATGCCAGCGGGCAGATTGAGCTGGCCGATCTTCTCCTGGGCTTCGGTGACGAAGCCCCCGAGATCGCGACCGCGCACATTGACCTGCACGACGACCATGCGCTTGCCGTTCTCACGGCTGATCTGGTTCAACCCTTGTGTGTAGCTGAACCGTGCCACCTCGCGCAGCGCGATCGAGCGCGCGACCTCGCCCGGTCCTGCGGGCAGCATGACCGGAATCGCGCCAAGCGTTTCCAGATCGTCGCGCTGCGCGTCCGGCAGTCGCACCACCACTGAGAAGCGCCGATCGCCCTCGAACAGCAGCCCGGCCTCGCGCCCGCCGAGCGCGGCGGCGACGGTGTTCGCCACCTCCTCGACCGACAGGCCGTAACGCGCCGCAGCCTGCCGATCGATCTTAACGTCGAAGGTCGGCGCACCCGATGTTTGCTCTGCGCTGACGTCACCGGCGCCCGGTATCGAGCGAAGGATACCGGCGATCCGGTTGGCCTGGGCACTCATCGCGCCGAGGTCGTCGCCATAGAGCTTGACCGCGACATCCGCGCGCACGCCGGCGATGAGTTCGTTGAAGCGCATCTGAATGGGCTGCTGAATCTCGGTGCGATTGCCGATCAGCGGCTTCATCCGTTCCTCGATTCGCTTAAGGATGTCCTCCTTCGACTTGACCTCGGCCGGCCACTCATCCTCGGGCTTGGGGATGACATAGGTGTCCGAGGCGTTGGGCGGCATCGGGTCGGTGCCAAGGTCGGCGTTGCCGTTCTTGGAAAAGACCAATGCCACCTCCGGTAGCGATTTCAGCGCATTTTCTATCTGAAGCTGCATCTGCGTCGACTGGTCGATTGAGGCCGAGGGCACGCGGAAGTTGGTAACGGTGATGTCCTTCTCGTCGAGCTGCGGCATGAACTCCTCGCCGAGCAGGCCGAAGGCGAATATCGCCGCCACGAACACGCCCGCGCCACTGGCGACAAACGGCAGTGGATGCGCCACCGCTTTGGTCAGGAGTGGCGCGTATTTCTCCTTGAACCAGCGGATCGGCTTCACCTCCGTCTCGCTGACCTTGCCGGTGATCACGAGCGCGATCATGGCGGGCACGAAGGTCAGCGACAGCACGAAGGCGGACGCGAGCGCCACCATCAGGGTGATCGCCATCGGCGCGAAGGTCTTACCCTCGACGCCCTGGAAGGTGAGCAGCGGCACGAAGACCAGGAAGATGATGAGCTGGCCATAGACGGTCGGCCGGATCATCTCCTGTGCGGCGAGTGTGGTTTCCTCCATGCGTTCGGATCGGGTAAGAAGCCGTCCTTCATGCTCCTGCCGCTCCGCAAGGCGTCTGAGCGCGTTCTCCACGATGATGACCGCGCCGTCGACGATCAAGCCGAAGTCGAGCGCGCCGAGACTCATGAGGTTTCCCGACACGCCGAGCCTGTTCATGCCGGTAGCGGTCATGAGCATGGTGATCGGGATCACTGCCGCGGTGATGAGCGCTGCACGGATATTGCCCAGCAGCAGGAACAGGACGACGATGACGAGCAAAGCGCCTTCGACGAGATTCTTCTCGACAGTGGCGATGGTGGCGTTGACGAGCTTGGAACGATTGTAAACGGGCTCCGCGAAGACGTCGGGTGGAAGTGCCCGGTTGATTTCCGTGAGCTTGTCTGCCGCGCTGGTGGCAACGATCCGGCTGTTGCTGCCGGTCAGCATCAGCACGGTCGAAATGACCGCCTCCGATCCCATGCGGCTGCCCGAGCCGGTGCGGACCGCGCCACCGATCTCGACGTGACCGACATCCTTCACACGCACCGGCACGCCGGCGCGCGTGGCTACGACCGCCTCCTCAATGTCCTGGATCGACTTGAGGCGTGCGTCGGCGCGGACAAGGAAACTTTCACCGGCCCGCCGAATGTAATTGGAACCGGCAGAGAGGTTGGCCCGCTCCAGCGAGTCTGCCAGCTCCGTGATCGAGAGACCATAGGAAGCCAGCGCATTGAGGTTGGGTTGGACGAGATACTGCTTCACATAGCCGCCGTTGGAATCGACGCCGGCCACGCCCTGCACCGTCCGCATCTGCGGGCGAATGATCCAGTCCTGCACCGTCCGCAGATAAGCCGCCTTGGCGAGTTCGGTCGTCAGCTTCTCGCCTTCGGGCGTGAGATAGCTGCCGTCCGACTGCCAGCCGGGCTTTCCGTTCTCGATCTTCACGCCCTTCCCGTCGGGATGGCGGAAGGCGACCGAGTAGAAGAAAATCTCCCCGAGGCCGGTGCTGAGCGGCGCCAGATTGGGCTGGACGCCGGCAGGCAGGCTATCCCTTGCCTGGGCGAGCCGTTCGGTCACTTGCTGCCGCGCGAAATAGATGTTGGTGTCGTCGGTGAATACCGCCGTCACCTGGCTGAATCCGTTGCGCGTCAGTGATCGGGTCAGGGTGAGGCCGGGAATACCGGCCAACGCGGTTTCGACCGGAAACGTGACCTGCTTTTCCATGTCGACGGGACCAAGCGTCGGATTGAAGGTGTTGATCTGCACCTGACGGTTGGTGACGTCGGGCACGGCGTCGATCGGCAGTTTGGTGATTTGCCATGCGCCGATGCCGACGATGATGAGGACGAGGAAGGCGACGAACCATCGCCCCCTCACCGAGAGGCTGAGGATACGCGCGATCATTCCGCCGACTCCTTTTCGAGTTCGGCTTTCAGCAGGAAAGCGTTGGTGGTGGCGATCGGCGTCCCGGCCTTGAGGCCGGAGACGATGGCAACGAGCCCGCCGCTGCGGCTGCCGGCCTGGACCGTCTGCGCCTTGAAGCCGTCACGGGTCCGAACGAAGACGACGGTGCGATCCCCGATCGTCTGCACGGCATCCTGCGGCACCATAACGCCATCTTTGACGGCACCGCCGCTCGCAAAAATGCGCGCCTGGACGAGCTGCCCCGGAGCGAGCAAGCCCGCGTCACCCTTCGGCTCGATGACGACGGTCGCTGCCCGGCTCTGCGGATCGATCACGCCGGTCGCGGACCGGACGCGGCCCTCGATGGTGCGGCCGTCGCTGACGGTGAGTTCGACGCGATCGCCTGTGCGCACGCGCCCGGCGTCTGCCGGAGGAATGCTGGCCGTGATTTGCAGACGGCGCGGATCGGCAACGCGGAACAGTTCGGTTTCCGCAGCGACGAACTGGCCGAGATTGGCGGGAGCCGACGTGATGCGGCCACTGACCGGGCTCACCACCGCGACCGAGCGGCCGTCTCTCGACACCCTTGCTGCGCCCGCAGCCGCGCTCGCCCGGCGGGCATCGGCCTGTGCGACGGCGAGATTCGCTTCGGCGGCTTCATAGTCAGCTCTCGGACTCACACCTTGCGCCAGCAAGCCCCGCTCACGCGCGAGCTGGCGGTTGGCGAGCGTGACGCGCGCCGCCGCCGCCGCCTGATCGGCGGCGATCGTCGAAGCATCCCGGCTCTCAACGAGAGCGAGGGTTTCACCTTGCCCGACGGGATCGCCGATCCGCTTGAAGATTCGGGTCACGGTGCCGGGCGCTCTTGCGGTCAACACCGCCTCGGCATCCGGCGTAGCTTCAACCGTGGCGGCGGCCGGGATCGCCGCGTCCAGTTCACCGGACGCGGCGGGAGCAATGCCGATCTGTGACGCGGCGATGCCCTGCTGCGATATGGCTATCGTATCGGTTGGTGCAGCCGAAGCTTGCGACTCCGTTTCTGCTGCCGGAGCAGAGGCGGAAGGCTGCGTGAGGCGCGCGGCACCGAAGCCGAGCGCGGCGGCGGCGACCAGCCCAAGGGCGGCACCGGCATAGAGGCGGTTCTTGTCGTTCATTGGACCGGTTCTCCGGTGATGGTGAGGCCCTGGAGACGGGCGAGATTGGCGCGGGCATCGAGGCGGGCAGCGGCAGCGTCGAGAACGACCCCGCGCGCAAGTCCCAGCCCGTGCCTTGCCGCGATGAGTTCGATCAGGGGCGACTTGCCGGACTCGTAGGCGATGCGAGCAAGCCGGTAGGTCTCGTCTGCCGTTCGCAGCGTCTGTTCGGCCGCTGCGACACGCGCGTCCGCCGCTTCGTTGAGGGCGACAGCGGCGCTGATTTCTGCTTCCAATTCTAGCAAGGTAGCATTTGCCCGCGCTTCCGCGCCGCGTAGCTCCGCCTGGGCGGCGGCAATGTTCCCGCGATTGCGATCGAACAGCGGAAAGGGGACAGTTATCCCCGCGATGATCGCATTGGCCTTGTCGACTTCCAAACGACGGACGCCGACTGACGCCGTCACGTCCGGCACTGCTTGACGCCGTGCCACGATCACACGATGCGCTGCCGCCTCTCGCTCAGCCTTGGCGGCGAGGTAAGGTGCGGTCTGCATCGGGTCCACGGGACCATAGCCGGACCGCGCCTCGAACCTTCCCAGGAGAGGTTCGGACAAGGTAGTGAACGGTGTCGTCTGACCAGCAAGCGCGGAAAGGCGCGCATAGGCGCCGACCCGCTCGGCCTTCGCCGTGTCCACGGATGCCCGTAAAGAATTGACCTCGGTCTCGGCCTGAAGGCTGCGCAGCCGCGCTTCCTTTCCAGCCCCAACGAGCGCGCGTGCAGCACGCAGGTCAGTCTCGGCCTCCTCGACTTCATCTTCCGCCAGAGTGATTCGTCGATCAGCGATCTCCGCCGCGCCGTAAGCGCGGGCAAGATCATAGGCATAGGCCAGGCGACCATCCCTGCTCCTGGCGCGAGCGGCTACGACTCCCGCTTCGCCAGCCGCAATGCGCGCGGAGCGTTTGCCGCCCAGCTCGATGACCTGGTTGAGTTGCAGTGTGCTCTCGGCCCGGTCGAAACCTCTATAGGGCTGTTGACCGGCGATGTTCTCGGTCATCACCCCAATGCTGGGATTGGGCCGTGCCCGTGCTTGCCGGGCCAGGCCCTCGGCGCGTTCGACATCTGCTTCCAGGATCACCTGACGCGGCGCTTCCTGTGTCTCGCGAAAGAGTTCTGCGAAAGGCGGGGCGGTTTGCGCGTTTACACTTGTGCACATCAGGCCGCCGGCCGCCGTGAACAGGCCAAACAGCGCCACGCGAACGCGCCGTTGGCCGATATAATCGGTCATTTGGATTTTCCTTGAGGTTATGCTTGCGGAACGCCGGTCGGCGCGCGGGCATCAGCCTCGTGGGGGACGCAGAAGGGCTTCCGGTAAAAGACCGCTGATGACGAAGTCTTTGGAAACGAACCAGTCGCCTGAAACGGCGAAGAAAGTAGCAGTCATGCCAGTGCTAGGCACGATGTCCGCCAACCCATGAATGACCGTGTGGGTCGCCTTATGAAGATCGACTTCCGGCATGGACGGACTATCGTCATCATGCTGGACAAGAGCGCTTTCGATCCTCGTCTCATCATGGCCGGCCATCGAACTGTGCCAAGCATTCAAGCCGAGCACGTTGAGCATCGCTAGCATGGCCAACAGCGCGCCAACGATGAGGTATCGATTGGCGGCTTTTGCATGAAGGACATGGCGTTGGCCGAGGCGCATCTTCTTTTTACTATCGGCAAATGCGCAAATCGGCAATCCCGACCTTCCCGCAAGACAGCGAACGGCCCTCATGCCCGCCTCGCCCAATGCGGGTGGAGATCGTCGATCATATAGGCGTGTGCGGCACCGTCGCCCGTATGATATAGACGAATATGCTCATGATCCTTCGGTAGATCGTCATGCTCGTGCGGCACGACATCGGGGTCGTCAGACGGCCAAAATAGCAAGGCAAAAATCGTGCCCGCACTTGCAAAAATCGCCATCGCACCGAACGCAGCGGTCATGGAGATATTGGCGCCGAGTTGACCAACCAGCGGATAGCATATCAGCCAGCATATGTGGCTGAGAGCAAACTGTGCGGCAAACAGCGCCGGCCTGTCTTCTGCATTGGCCGATCGTTTGAGCAACCGCCCCGAAGGCGTGACGCTCATCGAATATGCGATCCCCAGCACGACCCAACCAGCGAGCAACATGTGCCAGTACGAAGGACCGACCGGAACGGCGATACTGATCCAGGTCATTGCGCCGAGGCCCACAGACAGGGCGACAGCTGCACCGACCATAACCCTTCGATCATCGATCCTGTCGAGCAATCGGGGCAGAAGCAGGGCTGCGGCGATCGAACCCAGACCATAAGCTGCCAGAGTCAGCGCCACGTCGCGTTGGGCCATCCCGAGTAAGCTCTGGACGATGACCACGGTGTTGACGATTACCATAGAGCTGGCGGCGGCGGCGGACAAGGTAATCGCCAGCAGACCGAGCAAGCGCGGCGTCTGGAGGTAGATACGCATCCCGCGCGTGGTCTTGGCATAGAGGCTTTCCTGCCGATCTGCTGACCGCTCGGCGCGCGGCAGAATGACCGAAACGACTAGCAGCGCCGAACCGATGAAACCGATCGCCGTGCCGGAAAACAGCCAATGGAAATTGATCACGGTCAACAAGGCGGCCGCCAGCATCGGGCTGGTGATATTCTCCATGTCATAGGCGAGGCGCGACAGCGAGAGCGCGCGGGTATAGTCGCGCTCATCGGGCAGGACGTCGGGAATGGTCGCCTGGAAGGTCGGCGTAAATGCCGCCGAGGCAGCCTGGAGCACGAAGATCAGGACATAGATTTGCCAAATCTCGCTCACGAAGGGCAGGCAGATCGCAACGGCCGCGCGCACGAGGTCCAGAGAAACGAGCAGCGCCCTGCGCGGGACGCGATCAGCAAAGGCCCCGGCGATGGGCGCAATCCCGATATAGGCGACCATCTTGATAGCGAGAGCTGTTCCCAAGACAGCGCCCGCATTGCCGCCAGCGAGATCGTAGGCCAGCAAGCCGAGCGCCACGGTCGCAAGGCCGGTCCCGACCAGGGCGATGACCTGGGCGAGCAGCAGATGCCGGTAGGTTCGGTTCGCAAGAACGGCGAGCATGGTTTCCAACGAGTCGGGCATATCCCCCCAGGGGGATACTTGCCTTTATCCTCGTTGCGGTTAAAAGGTCAATAAAGGACTGGTGTCGATCGCTCTTTCGGTCGGTGGCATCATGATCAAATTCCTACCTGGCGGTCGGTGAACCGAAAACTACGTCTCGACAGCATGACCTTAGGTAACGATGATAAGAAGATGTCCCATCCCCATCCTCACTCGACCCATCCCGCAATCGTCAAACGCCTCAACCGGGCTACCGGTCATTTACGCAGCATCGTGGACATGATCGAGAACGGACGATCCTGCTCCGATATCGCCATGCAATTGCAGGCGGTCGAAAAGGCGATCGCGACCGCCAAGCGAACCTTGATCCAGGATCACCTCAGCCACTGCATCGGTGGCGATCCGGCGCACGGCGAAAAGGCGATGGCTGAGTTTCAAGCTATCTCTAAATATCTCTAACCGACGCAGCCGGGAAAGAACAGCGACGGAGCCATGTCCACACTGTTTTCAAGTCAAACATTCCGCCGCTTTCTGTTGGGCCTGCTCGCCTTTGCTGTGCAACTTTCCGCTTGTCAGGCTATTGCACGCCACGCCCCTAGTGCAACGCTCGCTGCGGAGGCAGAACGCCATGCCGAATTAAAGCAGCAATCCGCTGCCCACGGCCACATCCATGACGACGGCGATGATGGCGAGCGCGTGCGTGGCCATGTGCATGGGCATAACCCGGCCGACCATAGCCATGATACGCCTATCGGTGTTGCCCAGTCAGGCGTCGATCTCCCTCTTGTGCAACAGGGATGGCCACCTCAGGCCGGACCGATATTGAGCGGCCGCAACAGCGACCCTATGGACCGCCCCCCGGAGTACCTGTCCTCGATGTGACCGCGACGCCGCGCCAGCGCGGCAATTCACATAGATAGACAGGTATTCTCATGATACAGGCTTTTACTGAGCCGGCGCACGGACGACGTGCGTCCTCCCGGCTCCTATTGTTATTGTTCTTGACCGGGCTGAGCCTCGTTCTTTGGACCGGCACCGCCTTCGCCCATGCCGTCGCCGAAGGCGATAAGGGCTATATCCAGGAGATCAGCGGGGTTCACCTGCTGGAGTTTATGTATCTCGGCGCCAAACATATGGTGACGGGATACGATCATATTTTATTTCTGTTCGGGATCATCTTCTTCCTCTATCGGATGAAGCATATCGCGATCTATGTCAGCCTGTTCGCGATCGGCCATTCGACGACCATGCTGCTGGGCGTTTTCTTCGACTTCGGCATCAACAGCTATATTATTGACGCGATCATCGGCTTTTCGATCGTCTATAAGGCGCTCGACAACCTTGGGGCGTTCCAACGCTGGTTCGGCTTCCAGCCGAACACCAAGGCTGCAACGCTGATATTCGGTTTCTGCCACGGCTTCGGCTTGGCGAACAAGATCATCGACTATGAGATTTCTCCCGACGGCCTGCTGCCTAACCTGCTGGCCTTCAATGTCGGCGTCGAACTCGGTCAGTTGCTCGCGCTCGCCGCCATTCTGATCATCATGGGCTTCTGGCGCCGAACGCCGAGCTTCTGGCGTCATGCCTACACCGCCAACGTCGTGATGATGACCGCCGGGTTCGTGCTGATCGGATATCAGCTCACCGGCTGGGTCGTCGCCTGATCAAAGGATTTGAACCATGTATAACTCGCCCATACCCTCACAAGCCGAACTGCCGTCATCCGGCCAGCTTATCCGTTCGACCGTGATCGCTGCCGTGACAGCCGTCGCGCTCCTCGTCACGATCGTGCTCCCGGCCGAATATGGTGTCGATCCTACCGGAATCGGCCGCGCGCTCGGTTTCACTGATATGGGGGATATAAAGCGCCAACTCGCCGAAGAGGCCGAAGCGGACAGGAAAGTTGATACCGCCGCGAATGATGCCAGAAGCAGGGCCATCATCGAGGCCGCTGCATCAGGAAGAACCATCGCCCCTGGGCAGAGCGCCGACGCCCCGCCCGCAGTCGACGCTGCGCCGGGCCGGACTGATCGGATGAGCGTCACTCTGAAACCCGGCGAGGGTGCAGAGGTGAAGCTCGTGATGAAACGAGGGGAAAAGGCGAGCTTCGTCTGGACCGTTCAAGGCGGAGCCGTGAATGTCGACCTCCACGGTGACGGCGGCGGACAATCGATCAGCTACGAAAAGAAGCGCGGCCTTTCCAGGGGCGAAGGCGTAATTACGGCTGCGTTTAACGGCAATCATGGTTGGTATTGGCGCAATCGGGGTGATGCCGAAGTGACCGTGCTTCTGGAAACTCAAGGCCAGTATGCCGACATAAAGCGGCTAATCTAGCGCATAAAAACAGAGTGCCTTCCTTGGGATTCTACAGCCGATACCGAGTTATACTCGGTATCGGCCATTCAGATTGTACTGACCATGTCGGATTGAAGAAATAGATATGCCTTTCGACATTCGCCAACTTCGCTACGCCATCGCCGCGGCGGATCATGGCAGCTTCTATCGCGCGTCCAGGGTGCTGGACGTGGAGCAGTCGACGTTGAGCCGGGCCATCCTGAAGCTGGAGCGGGTGATCGGCGGACGGATTTTCAACCGCTCGCAGGGCGGCGTCAGCATGACGCTCGCCGGCGCGCAGTTCATCCGCGCGGCGCGGTCGATGGTGGCGAACGCGGACAAGATGGTGGCAACGATGCGGGCGGCGGGCCAGGGCCGCGCGGGGGGACTTATGATCGGACACAACAGCGCGATCTCGGCCGGCCATCTGCGCGCCACCATACTGGGCTGGCGAGCGGCAAATCCCGATGTCGAGATCGACGGCGTGGAAGCCGACCGGGGCGCGCTGCTCGCGGGGCTCGATACGGGCGAGATCGATATCGCGGTCCTGGTCGGCGAAGCGGGCCATGCCGGATTCCGGCGTGAGGGGTTGTGGAACGAGCGTGTCATGGCCGCGTTGCCGGCAGATCATGCCCTTGCCGCAAGCGAGGCCGTTCATTGGACCGATTTGCGGCGCGAGCGCTTTCTGCTGCCTGCCGCCGATCCCGGCCCGGAAATCCGCGACCTGCTGCTCGGCCGCCTGATGATGGCGGGCGAGCCTCCCGATATCAGGATGCATCAGGCCAGCCGCGAGGCGATCCTGAGCGTGCTGGGCGGCGGTCTGGGCGTGTCGATCGTCTGCGAGGGCGCGACGGGCGCTCGCTATCCCGACGTCATCTATCGCCCCGTCCAGGGCGAGCAGGGACCGGCCTTCATCAACTATTCGGGCTACTGGCGAAAGGACAACGCCAATCCCGCGCTGAGGCGTTTCCTCGCCTTCGTGCGCGACCGCTATGCGCTGTCCTTCGACATCCCGTGACCGCGCGAGACAGTGACATGCGACGTTAACAGGCGGGATCGCAACCAACGGCCGGCCTGATTTGCAACCGGAGAAAGGAGCCGTCATGACGCAGGGAAAGACACTCATCATCGTGCTGGTCACGCTGATCGTCGGGTTCGGAGCGGGTTTCGTTCTGCGCCCGGTGATCGCGCCGGCCGAACCGGCAGCAGCGGTCGCGAGTCCTGTGCCCGTCGCCGCGCCCGCGGAGCCGCGCGGCAAGCAATATTTCGCGGCGCATCTCGACGAGGCCCGGCAGGTTCTGACACAGTGCGCGGAAGGCTCGACGCGCGGCGACGAATGCTTCAATGCCGAGATGGCCGTGACCGAGGCGGAGGGCCGAGCGCGGCACAAGAAGTTCTTTGGCAATTGACCACGCGAACGGGCTTTCAGTCCCCCTGCGCGCGATGCCGGCGAAAGGCGCGGTCGGTGGCCATGAACCGCTCCAGCATCGGCGCGATCAGGCGCGCGGGCGGGATCGGGCTGCCCTCGCCGAGAATCTCGCCGTAGCGCCGTAAATCCTCGAACAGCGGCGCGGGCAGTTCCACGGCGAGCTTGACGGGCTTGTCCTCGGGGATCTGCCCCAGCTTGAGTTTGGTCATCGCGTTGCTCCGATGGGTTCGAGGATCAAATCTCTCGTCAGGACGACCCTGAGCGGATGCCCCGGCCGGATGGTGAGCGTCGGCTGCACATTGAGCTGCCGCCGCACGACCTGCTGTCCGGTCTGGTTGATGGTGTCCTGCGATCCCCGCCGAAGCGCGCGGGTGAGGTCGTCCTCGCTGTCGGCCCCCAGCTCGGCGCCGACGCCGAGCAAGGTCGAGACGGCGGCGGCTTTCAGCAGATTGCCCCAATGCTGATTGACGCGACCCTGTAGCCCCGCAAATCCCGCGGCGTCCGTTCCGGGCTGGCGCTCGAGAACGATCGAGCGCCCGTCCGGCATGATGAGGCGGTCCCAGGAGAGCAGCACACGCGTCTGCCCCGCGGCGACCTCGCTGTCATATTCGCCGATCAGCCGCGCGCCCTGCGGAATGAGCAGGATGCGCCCGGTGATGCTGTCATAGACGTTCTGCGTCACCTGGGCGGTGATCTGGCCGGGAAGGTCGGAACGGATGCCGGTGATCAGCGCGGCGGGGATGATGCTGCCGGCCTGGACAATGTTGGGCGAGGCCGGCGCGGTCAGCCGCTCGGCGCTGACAGTGCGCTGATTGGTCGCTTGCGCCATGAACGCCCGCTTGGCGGCTTGGTCGCCCTGCGCAGCCTCTGACGGTTGCGGAGCTGCGGCCTCCGGCGCTGCGATGGCGAGGCTCGGCAAGGACGGCATCGCACCGGTCCCGGCGCTGCTTCCGCCGAGGAACACCATGCTGGTGCGGGCTGCATCGCGTTCCTGGGCGATGCGCTGGCGAGCGGCTTCGGCGGCCTGGATGCGCGGATCGGGCTGCGCGCCGACCGGTGGCACGGGCACATTCTCCCCGCGCTGCTGCGCCGAGACGATCGGGCCGCCGAGATCGCCGGGAAGCCTGGGGCCGAGCTTCGGGACCTGGCCGTAATCCTTCGGCCCCGAGGTGATGGTCTCGGATGCGGCGCGGCTGTCGGTATTGTAGAGTTCCTTCGCCGCCTGTTCTCCTTTGGGCGCGAGCGCATACCAGAGCGAGCCGCCGATACCGAGCCCCGCGACCACGCCGAGCGTCGCCAGCGCCTTCCTCGAAAGGCGCATGACGCGCGGCGCAGGCCCGCGAAGCTGAAAGGCGGCGGGGTTCGCGGATGCGGGTTGGGGGGATGCCTGCGGCGCTGGCTGGACGGGCGTATTGGTGGGATCGGCCATCACCGCCCCCTGCGGGACGTGTCCGCGCCGTCGCGCACGATTCGCACGCGCCGCTCGGTGCGCTTGTCGCTCAGGCGCAATTCCGCGCTGGCGAACAGGCGATCGACCACCATATAGCGCCCCTGCACGCGGTAATTGACCAGCTCGGCGTCGCCAGCCGCGCCGGTCACGAACAGCGGCGGCATCTCGCCCTGCGAGATCCCGGCCGGGAACTCGATGAACACCTGCGCGGAATCGTCGAAGGCGCGCACGGGCTTCCACGGCACGCGGTCGCCCTCGATCCGGTAGCGGAAATTGAGCGCCGCGATGTCGATGCCGGTGGCGACGGGGGCCGAGGCGGCAGCGGCGGCGTTTGCGCCGCGCAGGGCGATCAGCGCGTCCTGCGGATAGGTCCACGACACCGACGCCATATAGGTCGAGGCCGTCGCGCGCAGTTCGATATGATAGGTGCGCCGGTCGGTGTTGATGACGAGGTTAGTGAAAATGTCGGGCCGCGTGGGCTTCGCGAGGATATGCACGCGCGCCGTCGCGCCGCTGCCGCTCACCGTGTCGCCGATGATCCAGCGCACGGTGTCGCCGGCCGCGACCGGCCCCGGCCCGACGAGCTGCTCGCCCTCCTGAAGCGCGATGTCCGTCACCTGGCCGGGCGCGGTATATACCTGATAAAGCGCGCCTTCGGTCCAGGGATATTGCTGGATGGCGTTCACATAGCCGTCGCGGGTGGGTTGCACGCGGGCGGCCGCGTTCGCGGCCCCGACGCGGCGGCGCGGATCGGTCGCTTCTCGCGGCGAGGCGCTTTGCGTGACCGGCTTCAACTGGCCCGGAAGCGGCAGCGGTTCGGGGATAGTCACCACCTCGACCACGCGTGGCGGTTGTGCGGCCGGCGTGGCCGCGATCTCGCGCGGTGGATCATCGTAAGCGATGCTCGGCGCTTTCGCCGATGAGGTGGCGCAGCCGGCCAGCGCGGTTGCGGACAATAACATAACCGCGCTGGCGGCATGGCGGGCGGACATGCGTGTCATTGCGACAGCTCCTTGCTCCAGTTGAGGGCGTTGACGAACACGCCGAGCGGGTTCTTGCGCAGCGCGTCGGGGGTGCGCGGGGTCTGGACAACGACAGTGAGGATCGCCGACCAGCGGGTCGTCTCGGCGAGACTGCCGTCCTGATAGCGCCGCTCGATCCAGGCGACGCGGAAGCTGTCGCCGGAGGCACGGATCACGCTGGAGACGTCCACCGCGACCTGCACCTTGCCGACCTGTGCGATCGGATCGTTGGCGCGCGCGTAGTCGTTGAGCGCCAGTGCGCCCTTGTCGGTCGTGAAATCGTAAGCCCTGAGCCAGTTCTGCCGGACGATGACCGGATCGGCCGGGATCGCCCTGACCTGCTCGATGAACCGGGCGAGATGGAACGCGATCTGCGGATCGGTCGGGCGGTAGCCGGTTTCGGCGGGAGCGACGGCCTGCGCTTCGCCGAGCCGATCGACCTGCACCACCCAGGGCACGATATGGCCGCGGGCGGATTGCCAGACGAGTCCGGCCGAGAGCCCACCGGACAGGGCGAGCGCGCCGAAGAAGGCAAGGCGCCAGTTCTTCGCCTGCACGCGGGCGGAACCGATGCGGTCGTCCCAGACCTGCGCGGCGCGCTGGTAGGGCGTCGCGGGTTCGGGGGTCTGGCCGTAGCGGATGGTGGGTCGTCGGAACATTTTCGGATCACTCCCTTTCCTTGACGTCGGGACCGCCGCCGCCGCCGTGGCTGTCGCCGGCCTTCATCGTGTGAGCGAGGACGGTCGCGCCGTGGGTCGCGGACTGGCGCTGCTTCATGGCCGAGGCCCATGCGGGCGGCGCGGAAGCCGGGGCTGCCGGCGATGCCGCGGGCGCGGGACTTCCCGATGCGGGAGCGACGCCCAGCCCGGCGCGGGCGCCTGTGCGGAAGTTGTCCTTCATGGATGCGCTCGCCTTGCCGGCCATCCGGCGCAGCGGCGAGAGCGCGGCATTGACGGCGCCGGTCGCCGCCGTCTGTCCGACAGCGGCCATGCCGCCCGCCACAGCGCCCGCGCCGCTCCTGCCGAGCGAGCCGACGCTGTAGGCGCCCGCCGCG
>NZ_RQSI01000052.1:0-23714 GCF_003856955.1 Novosphingobium sp. LASN5T | reverse complement strand
GCGAGCGAACCGTCAATGGGCTGTGGGACCTGATCGGCAAGCTCGTCGATATCTTCCAGCCTGCCGAATGTGCCAATTACTTCAAATCTTGCGGATATGAGCCGGAATGAATGGAAACCGCTCTAATGAAAGGGGGCGGCGGTGACCGGCGTGAAGATACCGGCCACCGCCACAAGCGGCGCGCGTCGTCAGTACTTTACGCGCACGTCGAGCAGGAACGAGCGCGGCGGCAGGAAGTTGAACTGGTCGTCCACGCCATAGGTCTTGCCATTCGAGATCGCCGTGATCGCGCGGCTGTTGAACACGTTGGAAACGTTCACGCCGATGCGGAAGCGCGAACCGATTTCCTGGCTGATCGCGAAATCGCCCACGCTGTAGGGCTTGATGCGGTAGTTGCGTGGCCCCGAGCCGCTGTATTCGCTGGCGTATTGCGGGCCGGTGTACTTCTGCGTGAACGAAACCCGCAGGCCGTTGTGGTTGTAGAAGAAGCCGGCGGCGGCTGTCGAGAACGGCGCCTTGGCCACCTGCGCGCCGGTGGTCACGCTGTGCGCGTAGTTGTACGATCCGTTGGCGAACAGCGTCAGCCCGCGCACCGGCATCACGCTGACCTGCCCTTCCACGCCCTTGTAGCGGACCTGCCCGATGTTCACGAGCGCGTTGGTCGGCGCGCCGGCGGAGGTGTCGCTGGCGATCTTGTTGTTCACGTCGATGATATAGCCGTCGACGTCGATCGAAACCTTCTCGCCGTGCCAGACGGTGCCGACCTGATAGTTGGTCGAGGTCTGCGGCTTCAGCGCGGCGAGGTTCTGCTGCTGGATCGCCTGGTTGGTCGCGCTGTCGGACGCGGTGTAGAAGCTCGACAGGTCGGGCACGTACATGCCCTGCGCGTACTGGCCATAGAACGACCAGTTCGGGCGCACCATCCAGTTGACCGTGGCGAAGGGCAGCACCTTGGTCCAGGTCGCCGACGTATCGATGGGCGTGCGCGACTTCTGGTTGACGCTTGCCGTGATCGAGCGGTTGAAGTGGACGTACTTCACGCCCGGCGTGATCGCCAGCGCCTCGAACGGGCGGAACTCGAACTCGCCGAAAAGCTGGTACTGGTTCCAGTCGGAATGCTGGAGATAACCGACGTTGGCGATCGAGATCGGAGGCAGGCTGGCCTTGGCGGCGGTGCCGTCGGCGAACTTCTCGTTGTAGCTCGGCAGGCCCGTGGTCCGGTCCAGGTCGAGCAGATGGCGATCGGTGGCGGCGTGCTCGAACCAGCCGCCAAGGCGGATCTTGCCCATCGAGAAGTCGTAGTTGATCTGGCCGATGTAGCCCAGCACCCGGTACTTGTTGAGCTTGTCGTATCCGAGAATATCGGTCGCGGCTGAGGGTGCGGTTACCGCCTTGTAGGGTGAGGTTGCCGTGCCCGCACCCGCGAAACCGGTCACCACGCTGCCGGTGTTCCCCGAGAGCGTGTTGTTGGTGTACCCGTACATATAGGCACGGTTGTCCATCGAGAACCCGCTGCCCAGATCGCTCTGCAGGCGGATGTACGAGAAGTCCGTCGTCTTGTCGGTGCGGTTGTACCTCCAGTAGTCCTGCTTGGTCGGATCGTTGCCGAGACCATAGTTCCGGCCATATTGGCCGATCTGCGAGGCGGCCGTGCAGTTGTCGGCGGTAAGCTGGGTTCCGGCCGGCAAGGCTGTGCCGCCGGTGCCACAGGTCGCGCCCTTCAGCACGTCGGACTGGTAGTAGTAATTGCGGTTCCAGGTCGAAAGCAGCGTCAGCGTGTTCGAGGACCCGATCGGGACCACCGCCTTGGCGAACAGGTTCTTCGACTGGACCGGCGAATAGGTCAGCGCGCCGTCGGACTGGAGGTACTGGCCGCCAAGCATGAACTTGGCGCCACCCAGCTTGTCGATCGCGCCCGACTGGAACTCGGCGCGGCCGATGAACGTGTTCCAGTTGCCGATCAGGCCTTCGACCTGCCCGCCCATCTGGTCCTTCACCGCGCGCGAATACATGTTGATGTTGCCGCCGTAGGTCGCCTGGCCGAGCTGGCTGGCGTTGCCGGGGCCGCGATCGACCACCACCGTCTCGATCGTGGTCGAAGGGAAGAACGCGGTCGAATGGTGGGTGGGGTTGTTGGTGTCGGCAAACGGGATCGAGTCATAGGTGACGTTGTAGTCGCCATCCTGGAAACCGCGGATCGTCGCCTTGGTCTCGCTGAAGCCGGCGCCGTTGCTGCTGCCGCTGATCGAGACGCTGGGCGTGATCGCGATCAGTTCGTTGAAGTCCGCCGTCGGAGAGACGGTGCTGTCGATGTATTCGCGGCCCACGGCGGCCTGCGGCTGCGTGGTCGTCAGCGACGCGGTGATCTGCGCGGCCTCCGCCGCTTTCGAGCCGATCACGATGATGTCGGAGGAGGTCAGCGACTGGCGGTCGTTGGCCTGCCCGGCCTGGTTGGCGCTGGTGGACTGCTCGCCCTCCGCCGCACCCGCGGCCGCTGCGTCGGCGTCGGCGGTTTCGGCGGCGGTTTCAGCAGCACGGGCCGCCGCCGGCAGCGTTGCGGTGAGCAGGCTCGTCGCGGCCAGCAGCGCCGCGCGGTGGTAGGTCTTGGTCATGATGCCCTCATGGTTCGGAACGGATGGATCGACCGCTGGCGCGGTCAGTGCGTGAAAAGTTCGGCGCGCGCGGCGGCGATGCGCGCGGCAAGCCGTGGATCGGCAAGGAGCCTTTCGGCGACGAGCGTGCCGACGACATGGCCGGCTTCGAGATCGGACAGATAGTGGACGCCGCAGACCGCGCGGCTCATCGCGTAATCGTCCGCGCGGGCGAGGATCGCGGGCGCGCGGTCCGGCATCAGGCGCACCAGCGTCCAGGCCAGCGCATAGCCGATGCTGGCATGGCCGCTGGGATAGGAGCGCGGGGCCGCCGTCGCGTCCTTCTTCCCGCAATGCGGCAGGGTAGGGTCGGCGCCGTAGGGGCGCAGGCGGGCGAAATGATCCTTCGCCACGACCACCACGCCTTCGGTCTCCTCGGTCACGATGTCGAGCAGCGCGGCCGTCTGCGGTAGCGTGGCGAGATCGCGGCCGACCACCGCGTTATAGGCGGAAGCGTTCTCGTGTGCGCCATCCCAGCGCGCCTGTTCGAGTCGTTCGGGGCTGGCCGCCGCGATGATCCGGCGCACTTCATCCAGTTCGCGCTTCTCGCGTGCCGATCCCGCCACCGGGGGCGGGGGCAGCAGGCGTTCGGGCACGAAGGCCGATGGGTCGAGGTAATGCGTCGCCTCCGCCGTCGCGCCGGCGGGAGCACAGGGTGCAAGAAGGAAGGCCGCGAATGCAGCCAGAACGCGCCTGGTGGCCGGCATTGGAATGTTCCCTCGTCGCGCCCCGGTCCGGATCGAACCGCAGGCCACGAGAGGGGCGCTAGGCGGGGTCCATGACGGAAAGGTGACAGGCAGCGAGTCGCGCGCCACAAAACCGTCAACATTGCAAATTTAGAATGTAGCGTTCAGGCGGCCGGGACCGCCTCTGGAAGGGCGGGCAGGCGAATGCGGACCTTCAGGCCCGGCGCGTTGTCCGCCAGTTCCAGCGACCCTTGATGGAACCGCACGATCGCTCGCGTGATCGCAAGGCCCAGTCCGCTGCCACGGCGCAGCCCGGACCCCTTGCCCCGCTCGAACGGCAGCAGCACGCGATCGCGCTCGCCTTCGGCCAGGCCCGGACCGTCATCGTCGATCGCGATCAGGGCGGATTCGCCAGCCTGTTCCAGCGACAGCGTCGCGCGCGTGCCGGCGGGGGTGTGCGTGACCACGTTCTCCAGCAGGTTGACGATCATCTGGTTGAACAGGTCCGCATCCCCGCGCACCCGCACCGGTTCGAGCCGGCCGAGTTCCAGCGCGCAGCCGGCATCGGCGATGACCGGCTCCATCGTTTCGGCGATGTCTTCCAGCATGTCGCGCAGCGGCAGGTCGCGCACGGCAGAGGGGTGGCGCCCCGTCTCGATCTCGGCGAGCCGGAGCAGGGCATCGAAGATGGTGATGATCGAGGCGCATTCGCGTTCGGCGCGTTCGAGCAGGCGCACCCGGTCGGCCTCCGCCGTTTCCGCCGTCAGCAACCCGCGCAGCCGCGTTAGCGGCGTGCGCAGGTCATGCGCGAGATGGCTGGAGAACTGGCGCTGCGCATTGACCATGTCCTCCATTCGGTCGAGCATCCGGTTGAGGCTTTCCGCCTGCACCGCGAACATCCCGTCGAGCCGGTCGGACGGAATGCGACGGGTGAGGTCGCCCTGCGCGATGGCGTCCGCCGCCGCCTGCGTTTCCGCCAGACGCCGGGCGGTCAGGCGCGCGAACAGGATCGTGGCGGCAAGCCCCACCAGCAGGGCGGAAACGAAGATCGCGGCGACCACCGAAGGCAGCAGGGCGCGCAGGCTCGCGGCGGCCTCGCTGTGCTGGACCACCACGAACAGGCTGCCATCGGGCCGGCGGGTGGCGAGCGCACGCCCTTTTTGCGGTTTCTTGCCGCCGCCCATGAAGGTGACGTCCGAATAGCCCGGTTGCGGCGCGGCCAGGTCCAGCCTTCCCGCCACGAGCCGGCCGGCGGCATCGTAGAACAGGTAGGTCCTCTCGCTCAGCATCTTGCGCCGCTGCCATTCCTGGATGCGGGCGATGACATCGGCATCGGTTGCCGGCCCCGTGGCGACGGGGCGCAGGAACTTGGTGACGTGAACCTGCAAGGCATCGTCGATGCGCTGGGCGATCCGTTCCTCCGCCACCAGGAAAACGATCACGCCCATGGCGAGCATGGCCAGTGCGAACGCCACGCCGAACTGGATGGCGAGCCTTCCCGGTCCGGGTGCGCGCCGGGCGGGCGATGCGATCACCGGCACCGCTCCGAACGCAGCACGTATCCCGAGCCGCGCAGCGTGTCGATCGGATCGCAACCCAGTTCCTCCAGCCGCGCGCGCAGCCGGCTCATGTTGCTTTCCACGATGTTGGTGGTGGGCGTGAAGGCATAGCCCCACACGCTTTCGAGCAGCATCCCCCGCGTCACCAGCCGGTCGGCGCAGCGCATCAGGTGGGCAAGGAGCGAGAACTGCTTGCGGTTGAGTTCGATGGTGCGGTCAAGGAACAGCACCGAATGGCTGCTGGGGTCCAGCTTCAGCCTGCCGACCGCCAGCCCCGTGTCGGAAGGGGGCGTCGGCGCGGCGCGGCGGGTCACGGCGTTGAGGCGCGCCACCAGTTCGTCCATGTCGAACGGCTTGGCCAGATAGTCGTCGGCGCCGGCGGCGAGGCCTTCGATGCGGTCCTTCACGGTGCCCAAGGCGCTGAGCATGACCACCGGGGGCAACCTGCGTTCGGCGCGCAGCCGCGCCAGCACCTCGATGCCGCTGATGCCCGGCAGCAACCGGTCGAGAACCATGCCCGAAAAGCGCTGGCGCTCGATCGCCGCGAGCGCGTCCTCGCCCGAGGCAACCCGCTCGGGTCGGTAGCCCAGCGTGCCCAGGCAGGCCGTGATGTGATCGGCAATCACGGCATCGTCTTCCACCACCAGCACACGCACGGCCGCCTCCTGTTTTCGGAAGGCTTTTGCGATGGAGATGTGACTGTTGTGAGACGGAGTGGCGAAATCCCGTGCGCGTCAGCGCAGTTGCAGCCCCTGTTCCAGCACGGGGACGAGCCAGCCAAGGAAGGCCCGCAGCCGGTGCGAAAGCTGACGGCGGTGCGGATAGACCAGAGAGACTGGCAACGGTTCGGCTCGGTGTTCCGGCATTACTTCGATCAACCTCCCCCCGGCGATGTGGTCCACAACGTCATAGGCGGGGATCTGGATCAGTCCCAACCCGGCCAGCGCGCCGGCGATCAGCGCTTCGGCGCTGTTGACGGTGAGCCGGGCGCGCAGGGAACGAGTCAGGACCTGCCCGTTATCGATCCACTCCCACGGCTCCACCCGTCCGGTGGTGGGGGAGGCGTAGGCAACGGCATGATGCCGGTCGAGATCCGACGGGGTTTCGGGCGTGCCGTGCGCGGCAAGATAGCCGGGGCTGGCGACGTTGATGAGTTCCAGTTCGCCCAGCCGCCGCGCGATCAGGCCGGAATCGGCGAGTGGCCCCACGCGCAGCGCGCAATCGATGCCATCTTCCACCAGGTCCACCGCGCGATCGCGCACGCCGAGTTCGATGTCGATGCCGGGATAGGCGGCTAGAAATCCGGGCAGCGCCGGCGCCACGATCAGCCGGCCCACGCGCCCCGGCAGATCGACGCGGATGCGCCCGGACGGCGTCGCGCCGGCCTGGCGGAACAGCCCCTCGGTCTCCTCGAAATCGGCAAGCAGGTTTTGTGCGCGGGCATAGAACGCCTCGCCATCGGCGGTCAGCGCGACGCGCCGTGTCGTCCGGTTGAGCAGGCGCGTGCCAAGCCGGGCCTCAAGCTCCTGAATGGCCGCCGACACCGAGGAGCGTGGGAGGCCCAGCGTGTGCGCGGCGTGCGTGAAGCTGCCGGCCTCGGCCACGCGCGTAAAAATACGGAAGAGATCGACGCGATCCATTGTTCGTCAATTCTGGCTAATAATGCCAGGATTACAAGCTTTATCCCGCAGTTTCCGCAAGTATCACAGGGCCATGCATCATGCATGCGAACATTGACGTGGGAGACCAGAATGACGGACCATTCGATCAAGGGAAAAACGGCCATCATCGCCGGAGGCGGCAAGAACCTGGGTGGCCTTATTGCCCGTGATCTTGCCGCGCAGGGCGCGCGGGCGATCGTTGTCCATTACAACAGCGCGGAGACCGCCGGGGCCGCGCGCGAAACCGTGGCGGCCGTGGAAGCGGCGGGCGCGCAGGCCCTCGCTATCCGGGCCGATCTTACTACGGCGGGCGCGGTCGAAAAGCTGTTCGCGGACGCCGTCGCGGCGTTCGGCCGGCCCGACATCGCGATCAACACCGTCGGCAAGGTGCTGAAGAAGCCGGTGCTGGACATCAGCGAGGCGGAATACGACGCGATGAGCGCGATCAACGCCAAGTCCGCGTTCTTCTTCATCAAGGAGGCGGGCCGCGCGCTCAACGATCACGGCAAGATCGTCACGCTGGTCACCTCGCTGCTCGGCGCGTTCACGCCGTTCTATTCGACTTATGCGGGCACCAAGGCGCCGGTCGAACACTTCACCCGTGCGGCGGCCAAGGAATTTGGCGAACGCGGCATTTCGGTCAACGCGGTCGGTCCCGGCCCGATGGACACGCCGTTCTTCTATGGCCAGGAAAGCGCCGATGCGCAGGCCTATCACAAGAGCGCGGCGGCGCTTTCGCCCTTCACCGACACCGGCCTCACCGACATCCGGGACATTGTGCCGCACATCCGCTTCCTCGTTTCGGACGGCTGGTGGATGACGGGGCAGACCATCCTGGTGAACGGCGGATACACCACCAAGTAGCGCGATGGGCCCGCAGCCGGGGCCATGGGCGCCCGGCTGCGGCACGATCCCTTAACGCGCTTCGATCCGTTTCAGGAACTGATCGAGCGGGCACAATCCCTTGATCTCTCGCGCTTCGCAGCCCTCTATCGGCAGGATCGATGCCGAAGGAGGCGATCCGGCCGTCAGTGGCGCGGCGCTGCGAATCTGTGAAAGCGATTGCGAGCGATAGCGCACCCGCACCAACAGCGCGCCATCGGCCGCCCGCAACCGTTCCAGCACCAGCGCGCCGCCGGGGGAGGGGTCGTCGGCGGCAAGGCCGGGCACCTGCCAGTGGACGTCCAGCAGCCCGCCGAGATTGGCGACGTTGGTATCGTGTCCCGAAATCGTCGTGACGCGGGCTTCGCCCGTCAGCCCTTCGCGCACGATCGGCGCCAGCCCGGCGAAGTTCGCCGAGGCGACATAGCGGGGACGGGCAAGCAGCCGGAATTCGAGCGCGTGAAACGCCGAAAGGCGGCCGATGTCGGCGGCGCTGGCACCGCCCCAGCCAACCTGGGGCAGCGGCTTGCCTTCGGCATATTCGAGCGGCAGGATCTGCGCCGCCGTCGATGCCCGGTCGAGCGCGCCGGTCAACTTGGGGCGTCCATTGGCCTTTGCCGGCACCAGCGCGGCCGGTTGCGAGGATACGCCACAGGCTGCCCGGCGCGCGCCGCACAGGATCGCGTCCAGGCGGGCCAGCAGGGGGCGGTAGGCGGCGGCGATCGCGCCGATGCCATCGGGGGCGGTAGTCGCCCGCACGGCAGCGTCCGCTTGCGTGGAATCGTAGGGCGAAAGGCCAGCTTCGATCGCGTTGAACCGCGGGTCCGGTTCATCGTGTGGCTTGTGGTCGATCGCCAGCGCGCGTCCGGGCGCGAGCGCGTCGCCCCAGCTTTGAGCCGTGGCGATCGTGCGCTGGTCAGCGCCCGCTAATTGGAGCCTCAGGCGTGCCCTGAGCGCAATGGTTCAAGGCTCGACAAATTGCTTTCCAAAGTGATGGGCAAGGACGGTCGCATGTGCCGCGCTGATCGCCACGCCCGTGATGGTTGTCTCCGCAATCCCGTCTGAGGCTCTATCGAAGAGGGCGAAGCAGCGCCGATTGTCGAACCTGGATGTATAGAGGATCCCGTCCGCGCCAGTTGTCGAGTGGATTTCCGCGCTGAGTGCCCAGGTTCGCAGATAATCGGCGCCGTGTAGATCGGTGAAGGACAGCCCATGCGCGGAGACACGGGCATCGAACAGAGGATAGAGCTTGAGTGCCCTGGTCGTTACCAGCTCACTTCGCACTCGAGTTTCGACGATGGAGGAAAGCACGTAGAGGGTTTCTGGCGTTCGCACGATCGTTTCGCCGAATGCCGTTTCAAGGGTTCGCGCAACATAGAGGACTTTGAAGCTGCCATCTGGCGCGTCGTACCGAAAATGCGGTGCATCGCCGACTGGCCCGAAGAACAGGGCACTATGCTTTGGGCGGTGAATGCGATGAAGGCGAACGCCTGCATCAATGCGGCTTAACCGAACGGATGCCACTGACGATCAGGCCGCCCAGCTTGCGGTCAGACTTGCGAGGCGCTTCAGGACGCCGGGCTCAGGCCGTTTGGTGAGCTTCTGAAAGACAGTCTCGGGATGCGATCCGAACCCTTCGAGCGGCGTGGTAAGCATCATCAACTGCTCCCAAGGGTTCATGTCCGCAAAGCCCTCCAGCACCGCCTTGAGGCCGGGCAGCACTTCACCATTGGCAAATTGGGCAGCGGGGTAGCGGATTTCCGTCCCATAAGGGACGCCGAGTATCCGTTTGCGCTGACGTTGCTTGTCGATCGCTGCGGCCGAGACGCCGAGCATCTCTGCCACATGAGTGCGGTCGAACATGCCGCCGGCACGCTCTGCCATCTCCTCCCGAAAGTGGCCGGTCCTTTCGCGCGCAGCCTTGAGAGCCTCAAGATCGGCAGGCGATTCCGGCGCTATGTCTCGCGGGGCGACCACCAGCGCGTGTCTTAAGTCGTGCGAACCCACGATATCGGCCAGCGTATCGTCGCTTGCTGACTCCACAGCCTTGGCAATGGCCAGGGTAAGTTTCTCCAAGGCCTTTCGACGGAGCGTATCGGTTGCCGACATGATCGGATGAGCCGACGATCGGCGACCCGTTCGGGCGAGGGAAGCATTGCTGGCCATCTGCGTCCTTTCTGTCTCGACAATAGGGATGCGGACAAAAAAGACAAGGTGGAATGCCGATTTTTCGACGACGATTGGTGCCGGTTGTGCTATCAGCAGTTTGAAAGGAAGTCCCGATGGACGAAGCCATCGATCACCAGGAACAGGGAGGCCGCGGACCAAATTCGCAGCTGTCTGCTTGGCTTTGGAAGCCGTGGTACGCAAAGCTCTGGTGGGCAACCATTCCTGTCTGGTGGGCGGGCATGGCGGTATCGACCCAGATAGATCTATTAGCTTCTTTCTACCGTGGCGGGATTGCCGGGTATCTGAATATTCTCTTCTTTCCGATGACCGCGCTCATGGTGCTCGGCGTCGGATACGTTCGCGAACGCCTTGATGGCTTCGTCGGGCGAGCCGACGGTCTGCCACTCTCTGATGAAGAAGCAGAGACTTCCTTTGCTGAGCACAGCAGACGTGACCTAGCGCGGACGATGGAAAGGTGGCGCGCGCAGTCGAACCCTATGGACCCACGCTCTGGCTCCCTGTGGATCGGCAACCCGATGAACCCGAACAATCCGGGGTACATCGACCCCAATCGCAGGAAGCATCATTAGCGCTTTTTGAAGCTGCTATCGCCGTCACCGGGACTTCCCTTGATGTCCGTCGAGAAGCTCCCTTTCGACAGCACAGAATTCTGCTCCAGTGAAGTGAGTGGACCGGTGGCGTCGAAGGTGGCGCGTCCGTCGTCCGCGTCCTGCAGATAACGATTGCGCATGCCCTCGGGCCCGAGAATGCGGTCAGAGAGCGTGCGGGAGAATGCCGCCGCGGGATTCTCCGATCGAGCTGCTGCTCGCTCTGCAACGGCAATGGACTCCCGGACTTCGTAATTGACGATATCCATTGTCGATTGCGCATGTTCTGTAGTGCTGCCCATATCCTGGCTGTTGAAGCCGATACCGGCCGAAGCCTGACCGGCTCCTGTCCGGCCCTTTCGTTGCCATTCGGAGCTCGAATTTTGCCTTCTTCCCCCCGACACAGGAGCGCCTCCGCTTGGTCCGTTGCCATCAGAAATCTCCACCGAGCGTCCCACCCCGACGTCAATAGTCGTGCCCATTGTCGTTTGATCCTGGGCGGAGCGCGAAAGCGTCCTTTGCCATCCCGTCTGGGCCATGATTGCTTGGACGTCACGCTGGAGCGTATCAGCAACTTGCGGTTTGAGGCGCCAATCACCCTTTCGGTCCATTTCGAACCCGCCGCGCAGCCAATTCGCAAGCATGGCCTGGCCGTCGGCACCGCCGCCCATGAAATGCTCGATTGTGTCGGGACCAGCCTGCTTGCCGGCCTCGAACCGGGTGCTGGTGTCGCTGCGCGCCGATCGGCTGAAATCCGTTCCGCTGGAGACCAGCAGGTCATTGTGCGCAAAGCTGAAGCGGGCATGGCCGCCATTGGCTATCGCGCCAAGCTGGCTCTCGTTGATGAGGCCGGCCTTCCACATGGCGGCCGCAGTCGCAGGAGTGAGGTTGAGACCCAGATCGCCATTCTGATCCATGGCGAGCTGACGCTTCGAGAGCTTGATGCCATGTTCCGCGAGCAAACCCTGCATGCGGGTGAGACGCTCCCGGTCGACAATCGAGGTCAGACGCTCGTTGCGCGCGCGATCAGCGATACCTGCTGCGCCGCCTTCCGCCATATCGACCTGGTTTCCGGCCGTTCGGCTGAGTGCCTGGATGAAGCTGTCGAGCCGCGCAGCGTCACGCGTCGAGACACCGGCCGCCGCCGCGCCCTCGGCAAACCCGAAATTCTCGGACTGCCGGCGCTGCTCGCCGATCCGCGCCGCGCTGCGCGTACTTGCAGTGCCAACCTCACGCTGTGCGTCGAGTTTGCCCGACCGCTCGGCGAAGTCATAGCCGGCAGCCTCGCGGGTGCGGCCATAGATGCTCGTGCCTTCGCGGCCGGCTTCTGCGGTCGCGCCATCTGCCGTCCCGAGCTGCGTGGCGGCGCTGTAGCGTTCAACGGCTGCCACCACCTGGGCTTCGTTCCTGCCGGTGGCGCGAGCAAGCTGGCTGACGGCGGTGCTGCGCGCCTCACCCGAGAGTGCGTTGATGAACCCGACCCGGCGCCCGGTCTCATCGACCGAAAGCCCGAGCATTGACGCCGCTTCGCGCTGGCCCTGGTTACTGCCGCTGCGCCAGCCTTGCTCGGTCGCGACATTGGCGCGCTCGACGCTGGTGACATTGTCGCCGGCATAGTCGCGGCGCCCCTCCATTGCGCCGACCTGGACCTGCGCGGAGGTGAGGTCGTTGCGCAGCAATTGCTCCTGATCGTAGGTGTTGGCGATCAACTTGGCGAAAGTCGGGTCGGCCTGGGCCTCACCGATTACGCCCGAGGCCTTCAGCTGAGCATCGGCCGGTGAATATCCGGCCCGCTCAAAGTGCCGCGTCGCCCCCTGCAGCATCATGTCATAGGCTCGGCCATCGCCAAAGGCGCGCCACTGGACGAGGTTTTGGCTGAAAGCGGCGAACGCCTTTTCGCCAGCTTCGCCCTGGCCGAAATAACCAGTACCCAGACCTCTGAGTGCATCCTTCTCGGCAAACTGATGGATGGCCGTCGTGGCCGCGTTGGCCTGAACGGCGCGCGCGACTGCCGGATCGGCCAGATCGCGGCCTCCCAGCGCAGGGGCGAGGCTACCTAGTTGGCGTGAGCCCTCGATCCCGCCTAGCGCGAAGGCGGTCCCGCCCGGTGTTCCCGGGCGCTCACCGAGGATGTGGCCGGCCTCGCCATAGGTGCGGTTGGCGTTGAAGTTCGAACGCTCCCCGAAATCTCCGAAGCTCGACGCTGCCGCCGCGCGGGAGCGGGTGCCCATCGCAGACGCCTGCGCCTCGAGCCCGGAGGACCGCCCTTCGACGGTGCCCATCGGAGCCGCAGCCGCCGTAGCCTGGCTAGCGATCCCAAGCGAACCAGAGGTAAGGGACGTGAACACATTGCCGCTGAAGCGGAACACGGTGAACACGAAGGCGCCGGCGAGGCCTGCCGCCGCCGTGCGGAAGCTGCCGAAGATCGCGAGCGCCTTCATGGCGGCGGAGGGTGCGAGCAACCAGGCGTTGGCCGCCAGCGCGTTTGAGCGGAGTTCAGCCAGCGTGGCGGTCGCGCGTCCTAGGGTCAGTTGGTAGATGCCCGCGTCGATCACGCCCCAGAGTGCCACGAAGACGAACATGCCGAGCGCGAAGCTCGCGACGCGCAGATTGATCGGCGTCAGGATGAACAGCAGCGCGATCGGAATCATGAAGAGCATGATCCCGAACACCGTCGCGCGGATCGTCGGCATCCACTCGTTCGCGACCGACATGGTGGCGAGGCCATTGGAGATGACCGCACGGTTGGCCATGACCCTGGCCGCGCTTGCCGGAGAGTCCTCGAACAGCACATCGCCAACGGTGTTGCCAAGGAGGATGTGGGTCAGGAAAGCCTGCGCGCTGAGCGGCCGTCCGAGCATCATCTGGCCCATCTCGCCAAGCTGCTGCCGGCAGCGCTGCATCTGCTGGGCATTGCCAGTGTCATAGCCCGTCCGCGCGCAGATCTGATTGGTGTACGTGTCGAACAGCGCGGGGTCGGACAGGCGATCCGAGATATGCGTCCAGGCATCTGTGCAGCTCACCGTCGTGCCGCCCTTGTCGGCTTCGGTGTAGACGGTCGAGAAGGTGGCGGGGCCGGCCATCGCCGCGAACGAGGCCGGCAGATCGGTCGAGGTCCGGAACAGCTGATCGTCATCGACGCCGTAAGCGGCCGATACACGCGCGACCGGATAACATTGACGGACATAATCCTTGATCGTCGCGTCGAGGAAGACGTCGGTCATGGGCCCGCGCGGCGAAACGGCGTTGAGGAACAGGTCGAAGCTGTGGCCGCCGGCCCCGAACTCGATCTTGGCGTTGGGGTCGAGCGTGTTGTCGTCGATCGTCTCGACCATCGCGCGCTCGATCATGTTGGTGGCGCCGGCAACCAGGACGAGGAGGTTCGGGACGCCGCCGACCGGCTGATAGGCGTTGCGCACCCGGTCATAGACATGGACGGTGCCGGTCGTAGCGATCAGCCCGACGAAAAGTCCCACGCCGACCAGGATCTGGAAGCCAAAGGCGACGAGGCCCATGCCGGTCCCACGGACACTGGCGATGATCGCGCCAAGACCGATCCCGACGGTCGCGACGATCATCACCAGAGTCTCGTAGCGCGGATCGCCGAAGATCATCGAGACGAGGCGGAAGGCATCGACCGTTTCGGCGAACCCGTCATAGGTGTGAAAGCTGGTCTCGACCGCCAGCGCGGGCGACGCGAGCATCAGGGCGGGAAGGGCGGCAAAGAGCCTCAGGAGCCTGCGCATGGGCGTTCGATCCTACTGGTTGCGGGCAGCCGCGCCGGCAGCGTCGCGTGCATCGCGATCGCGCTCGCGCAGGAGGTCGGCGTAGCTGGTGGAAAGGTTCGCCTGATTGAGGGCGGCCATGTAGCTCTGGCGCATCTGTGCGCGCTGCCGCAGCACCTCGTCCCTCAGGTCGCGTAGCTGTTCAATTCCCTTGGAGAGGATTCGGGTCTGGCAGACGTTCTTGTTGTTTCCGTCGGCCGAGCCCGCGACGGTCGCGCCGCGCTCGGCATTGGTGACCGTAAAATCGATCGTCCGCGTAAGGTCGTTCAGCATCTGATAGGCGAGGGTGAGGGCCACCAGTTCGTCGGTGTCGGCGATGACGGAGTCGACGACGCCCTGGCGCACGCCCCATTCCAGCATGCGATAGACCGGCAGGGTGCGGACATTGGCGACGAACTGCTTTTCGTCGGCCGATAGCGCCGCCCGCGTCCGGATCTTGGTAGCGATCGACTGCATGCGCTCGCGGGCGAGGACGAGGGCGCCGCGCCCGGATCCGTCCTGGCCGCAGTCCGCGCGGGTCGGCGGGAAATTGAGCGTCCGGCGCTGGACCCGGCCGGTCAGGAAGTCCTGCGCGCTCTCTGTATCCTGCGCGGGACATTGCGGGATCGCCGTGAACAGGGGCACGCGGTCGCCATCGTCCCAGCGCATATAGACATCGCCAACCCGGGCACGCATGACACTTGCCCAGTCGCCCGCGCCGACCCGTGAGGCAGCGTGCGACAGCAGCGAGCCGGTACGGAAGATCTCGGTCACTTCCCCCGGGCAGTTGGCGAGCGCGTCCTTGAGATCCTCGGTCGGATTGTTGTTGTTCGCCTCGATCTTCTCGCGGCTCTGCTGGTAGCTCTTGGCGAAGCCCTGCTTGACTGAGCGGTAGCCGGTCATCTCCTCGATGATCCCGGACATATTGTCGTCGCCCTTGGCGATCTGGACCATGCGATTGGCGAGGCGGCAATCGTTGACCTGGATCGAGTTCAGGAAGTTGGTCGCCGCTTCCATCTTCGAAATGATGTTGCCCATCTTTTCGTCAAGTGTTTCAAGGAGATACTGAAACGCGACTGCGGGCGCGGCCTGTAGAATGCTCTCGAGCTTCTGGACGAGATAGTCGGGATCGAGAAAGCTCATTCCGCCTAAGAACATGTCGATGCCGCCGCAGCCGGCACGAACCTTGGGCAGGCTCACCGACATCAGATAATCGTTATGGACGTCGACACGGCCGGACATGCCGCCCGCCGTCACATAGCCGCGGGTCTGGTCCTCGAAGCTACCGGGCGAGGTATAGGTGACATTGTCGAACCAGCTTTCCGCCCAGCTCTGCGCATGGGCGGGCGCAGCGGAGAACAGCGTGGCGACAAAGAGGGCGATTAGCGCGCGGAGCGCTGCACGAGGCCTGACAGACATGGCGGACTCCGGACAATCGAGGGTGAGGGGGGAAAGGCTGAGGCCGCCATCGCTCAGCGCCTTCCGGTTCGGGTTGCCGGCAGCCCCACGATGCCGGTGAACTTGGACATGGCCCGGACGCCGACGGCGGGTCTCACGCCCGTCAGCATTTTCGCGGCCAGATAGAGGTTGCGAGCGAGATTGGGTGCATGATCGGTCCCGATCGCCACGGGTATGACCCGGCTATCGTCCGAGACCGGCCGCACCCATGCAACGGGATGCCCGACCCACGGAAGACCGAGGCGCCCCGACCGGATCATGGCTTCCTGTGCGCTGATCGTGCGAACCTGCCAGCCGTAGCGCACGCCGAGCGCCGTCAGCTTGGTCCAGAGATCGCCACATGGCACGCAGCCGGGCGTTGTCGTCATTTCGATGACGAAGGCTGCGCCCTGGCCTCTCAACGTGGCGGTAAAGTCATCCGGAAATTCGCGTGTCAGTGGAACCCGCGAAAGCCAGGCCTGCATCGTCTTTGCGTCGCCGACCGGATGGATAGCCGCTCGCATCGCGTCCTCTCGGCTGACGGTCTGAGCGGATGCGGAGCCCATGCCGATGACCAGACCGGGGATGCCAAGGAGAATGAGGGCGCGCATCACGGTTTGCCTCCTATCGAGGCGTCGACCAGGTCGCCGCCGAGGGCACGGGGGTCGGTCGCGGACACCGGGCCATTGCCCAGCGCATCGAAGAAGCCGGCATCTTCGCCCGGCCCGGTCATGAACTGCTCGGGCCGGATGTCACCCCGCAGCAGGCGCACCGCCTGATAGGCCATTTGCGCGAGGTTAGGGTATGCCTCGACGCCCGTGGCTATGATCATGCGCTGCTGGCTGCCGCGTCGGATCAGCATCGTCGTGGGGGTGATCTCCACCCCGAAGCGCGCGCTGAGGTCCGGCCGCTTGTCGAGGTCGAGAAGCGTGACCTGCCAGCCCATCTCTTCCTGGAACCGCTCGATGATCGGCCACTGCACCCGGCAATAGCCACAGGACGAACGCGAGAACATGACGAGCGCAAATTCGTTGGCCTGCGCGCGGAGGTAGGACCGGCGGATCGCATCCTTCTCCGCCGACATCTCGGATCGGGCATCGCCGACCATCGGGTTTGCGGATTTCGAGTTGAGCTCGGGATGCTGAAGCATCGCGATCTGCGTCACGCCGGCGAATGCGCGTGCCTTACGCCGCGCGAAATCCTGGAGCCGCCAGAAATCGGCAACCGCATCGACCGTCAGCACGGTCGCCGCATAGTCGCGCTGCGCCTCGATAAGCTTGCGGATCTTCGGCGGTGTCCAGGTGGCCAGCTCGGCCATCGGCGGGATAACGGGCTTTGTCAGTTCGTCCGGCTCGGCTTTCTCTTCGGCCTTTGGCTTGGGTACCTCGTACCACCAATAGCCCTGGCGCTGCCCTTGGCTCTGGTTGCCCGTCTGAGCACTGAGCGGAGCCGAGGCCACTACGATGCACGTCGCTGCCGCGACGATCAGCCGCCGCGCGCTCACAGTATGCGCTCCATCCGCACGAGGCTCGCGATCGGCAGCAGACCGAAATAGCGACTGTCGAACCCGCGCGGGTGGGGCGAGCCGACATAGGCCATGCCGGCGGGAATGATCCCGCTCCACGTCATATGGGTGAGCTTCAGTCCATTATGGGCCTGAGGCAGGCTCACGCCGAGCAGCGTCCCGTTGCAGTAATAGTGACCGTCCCAGCTGTTCGAGACGAGCGGCGAGGGGGTCTCGAACATGGTCAGCCGATCGCCGGGCAGGCACAGCGCATGCTTGGTGACGGAGACCGGCTTTGGCCCGGCGATCGGGTGATGCAACGTGAACATCACATAGTCGCCGCGGGCAATCGGTCCCGGGCTCTTGCGCACGGCGAAGGCCTCGATCGACGGGGACATGACCAGCGTCACCTGCGGCATCACCAGCGCCGCGAGCAGCGCCAGTGGCACCACCACCAGCATGGCGCGCCAGAGGCGGTCCGGCCGGGCGTGTTGATCGGCGCCGGGGGCGCCCAGCGCCATCGCTGCCTTGCGCGGCAGACGGCGCAGACGCGGCCAGAGACCGGCAATCGACCTAGCGAGCAACCAGAAGAGCCTGAGCATGGGCAACCTCCTCTTTCCCGCCGAGGCGGGCATATTCTTCGAGCATTCCGGAAAGCGCGCTGTCGCCGAAGACGACGTGGGCTGCGCGGGGGCTGTCGTCGTCGCGCTCGCAATAGGCCTGGGTGGGATCGCCCGGGATCATCGCGAGTGCGGGAACCTGGGCGATACCGTGCTGGCGGAAGACAATCGGATCGACGATCAGCTGGACGTCGCGCATCACGCAGTTCGGTCCCTCGCAATCGGACTCGAGCCGGAGGATCTGCGCGGTCAGCTTCGCCATGGGGCCCATCCTTTTGAGACCGCCCGGCACGCCGCGAAAGGCCATCACCCCGTGCACCCGCTCGAGCTGAACTGCATAGCTGCGCAGCGTCGGGATCGGCATGGACGAGGAAACGAAGAGCACCGGCACCCAGCCTTTTGCCGCAACGGCCGGCGCGGCCTTGGCAAGCGCCTGTTCCTCGGCGGGTTCGAGCCCGAGAGCCTGGCGGAGCGCCTTGGCCTGTCGCTCGCGCTCGGCGGCAAGGCTGGCCTCGCCCTTGGCCTGTGCGGCACGGGCCCGTGCCTCCATCTCCGGCATCGACGTCCGGCCCCTCAAGGCTTCGAAGGCGCGCCGACGATCGGCGGGGTTGTCGGTGCGCGGCAGTCGCGGATCCGGCGCGCGTCCAGCGGCGTCCTCGCCGCTCTTTATCGCGCGTCCGAGCCGGTCCATGACCGTCTGGCCTTGATCGGTAGTAGATTGCCGGGCGTTGCCTGAAGGGGCATCACGCGTGGCATCCTGCGCAAGCGCGGCGGTTGCCGCACCCACAGCCAAGATAAGCGCCGCGTTACGGATTGACGGCTTTGAGATACGCATTGACGCGCTCCCCCATGTCTTGTCGGATGTCGGATTGGGCGCGGGCCTCGATGTCGGCGTAATATTCCGAGAGATCGATCTTGCTGAAGTCGAGCGCCTGGAACTCTTCCGGTGTGAACCCCCGGCACATTGGCTTTTTGGCCGTGCCCCAGAGATTGCCGTTGAAAGCCTTGAGCTGCGGTCGACCCTGCTCCTGGATGATCCGGCCGAGCTTCGTGTTGAAGCAGCAGTTGCCGCGGGCTTTCTGCAGGCAAAGCCCGAGGAAACTCGAGGTGCAGTAGCTGCCGATCTCATGGCACATGCCCGACGAGCGGAGCATGGCGGCTTCCATGTCTTGGCTGTCGCAACCGGCGAACAGGAACTCCATCATGAAATTGATGGCGAGGCTGACCGCGAGCGAGGTTGGGTCGAGCCCCACGATCAGCGCATGGGCGCCGGCACTCGCCGCCTCGCTTGCCGTGGCGCCCGCCTTGAAGGCGACATAGGCCGCCTTCATTCCGGTGAATACGCCCTTGGCGACCGCAATCTTGGTGCCGATCGAGCCGATAGACGAGCCCATGCCGTCCTTGACGATCTTGCCCTTATCCTTGCAGCAATTGGAAAAGGTGGTCGAAAGCCCGGGAGGCCGGCAACGCATGCCACGCCCTGAGAAGATCTCGATCTGCCCGAGGCAGTTGCCGTCAGCGTCGATGGCGCCATTGGGCTCGGTGCCCGGATCATCCATCGGCGGCTCTTCGACGATCGGGTTGGTCGCAAGGTCGGCGCACTGATTGGGCGAGCAGGCGGGTGGCCCGCCGGTGCTCTTCACGACGCACGCGTACTGGGCGCCGACTGGGCAGCTATATTGCCCAACAGCATCCGCCACGCAGTCGACCTGCTGGATCGGGCAGAGCCAGGCGCCGCTGGTCGTGGCGAGGCAGCTCGCCTGCTCGCCTTCGTCCGCCGCATCGCCATTGTTGTTGAGGTCCGCTGCACAGATTTGCTGCGCGCTGGCGATGCTCGGGCAGGCGACGGTCAGCCCCATGCCGAGCACCAGTCCAAGCGCGGCGCCGCGAAGATCCAGGCGCCGGCGCCTCTTTGTGGCGAAGCCGATCATTGCACGCTCCCCGTGCAGACCATGTCCGCGCCGGCGAGGCGAACCGTCTGCATCATCACGACAGCTTCGGGAAAATCATCAAGGCAGCCGCATGCCTGAACCACTTCCTCGCCCGGCCCTGCGGGACAGTGATTCCCGGCGGTGCAGGCGTGGAAGAAGGTGTCGTAGCCGGTGGGCACGTTCTGCTTGGCGCCGACCACGCCATCGGGTGCGGCGTCGCTGTTCGCCTTGGGCGCCCGCGTCTTGCACACGGGCTCGCATGCCGGCACCGAGCCACGATCGGGCAGGCTGAAGGGGCGCGTGGTGCTGGCAAAGCTGCCATCGCTCTGTCGCGACCGGTCGGCCAACATCGTCTCGGTCGAATGGTCGATGATGTAGGTGCCGCGGCTCGTGTCGGGCCTGGCGACATCATCGACCGAACAGCGATAGGTGCGATCCTTGAGGAAGAAGTCGCGGGTGAGGTCGGTGGGGCAGGCGGGGCCGCCGAGAATGCGGGTCTGGGGCAGGGGCTTCAGGCCCGTGGCGACGCCATTGATTCAGGTCTGGACGCCGTCGACCAGCTCGGTGTCGAGCTTGCATTGCGGGTCCGACGCGGTCGAACCACATCCGTCGACCAGCTGCTCCAGCGTCTTGCAGCTATTGTCGACATCGACATGAAACTGCGCAAAGCCTTCGCCGCCTTCAGCGACCGCGACGCGAAGCCAGACCTCGTGATCGCCGGCGGTGAGCCAGGGCTTCAGATCGAGATTGGGAAAGGCATAGAAGGTCTTCTTGAGCTCGCATTTCGAAGGCGGCAGACCCGTCGACGTCCAGGGTGAGGGCCCCGATCCGACCAGCTGCCCATCGATGCGGACCTGTCCCCAGTCGTCGGCAAAGAATTCGGTGAGGCGCGCGTCAACGATCCGATCGGGATCGGTAACATGCAACGCCATCCGGAAATCGATGAGCGTGCAACTCCCGCCGGCCAGGCTGTTGTCCGCGGGCGAGCCCATCAGAAAATCGAACGAGGATCCGTTCTGAATCGTCGAATAGCCGCCCGAGGTCCGGCTGATGATTTCTTCGGCGGCAGGCTTGAGCACCGTCACCCGCCGCTCGATCGTGCAATGCCGGTACTGGAGCGATGTGCCCGTTCCGATCGCGGACCCCTTGAGCGCCTGGAACACGCCACTGCCCGTCGAGGCCGCGTAGGCGTCGGAGGCGATGGTCGCGGGATTGGAGCGATAGGCGGTCTGGGGCAGGCCGGGATTGGATGAGCAGGCGGTCGAATGCGCGCCGACATAGCGGATGGCGGGACCGTCGATCACCGCCTCGGCCACACCGTAACGCGGATCGGCGGTCGTCAGCGCGCCGATCATGCCGCCGCCCAGATCGCGCAGCACCGAGGGCATATTGCCCCAGGCGAGATTGGCGCCGCAGCTGTTGTTGATGCAGTAGCAGCCGGCGAGCCTGGGCATGTCCACCGCCGTCAGCGTCAGGGCTCGTCGCTCATCGACATCCCAGCGGTAGAAGCTGCAGCCATTCCAGCTGCCGGGCTGGCAGGACACCACGCCATTGGCGCAGATCCCCGACACCGGAACCGGCAGCTTGGAGGTGCTGTCGACCGTCCCGTCGAGATCGGTATCGCGGGCGATGGTGACCGTGCCGAGATCACCCGTGCCGGAAGGCTGGACCAGCACCTCGAGCATCGTCGCCGTCTTCTGGCACGCGATATTCGGCGCAAAGGTCCGGCTGTTGTCGACGGTTGAGATCGACTGGCCCGCGAGCGCTGGCGTCACATAATTCTGCTGGAGCGCATCGCTGTCGCTTGTCTTGGCGCGCGAGGCATTCGCAGCCGCCCGCGCTCGATCCTCCATGGACTGGGCCGCGGCGACCGATGCCAGAGGACGGGCCAGCGCGACCGCTACGATGGAACAGGCGGAGAGGATACGCTTGTTCCCTCGAGGGGGCATTGCGGCCGCGCTGGCCGGGGGTGGAGCGACGCCGCCAGGGAGGCGCGGCAGCGCCGCTCCGGTCCCACGCAGCGGCCCTCGACCGTAGCGGCCTTGGCGGACAGACCTCCGGAATGGACGGCCGTCTTGCGCGGGAACAGGGGGATGCGTGTCTGTCATGGCACCGGTATCCCGGCGCAGCAGATCACCTTCTCGAAGAGCATGAACTGGGCATTGTCCTTGCCCGGGGCATGTTTGGCCGAGGACCAGAGTGAACCAGGCCTGCCGATATTGACGCACTTGCCGCCCTTCACGGGCTCCATGATCTGGAGCTTGTAGCGCGACTTGGTCCAGACGGGCTGGGGCACGAACGAGCAACCGTCGGCCGAGCTGATGGTGAGCGCGCCCAGGCGACCCATCATGAAGACACCGCGTGCGGCAAGCCCCGCCCAGGCCTCGACACTGTCGTCGAAATGGATGTCGCCGGCGATCGGATAGGTCGCGCCCCAGCTCCCCATGCACCAGAAGAGCGGGTCGATGACCTTGCCGGCGGCCGCCGCCGCGCTGTCGCCCATGCAGGCGAGGCCGGCGGCGGGGTTTCCGAACAAGATACCTTCGGGCTGGATGATCGCGCCCAGCGTACCCGACTGCCAGGTCGGCAGCACCTCGGTCATCATGGCGACATCGAAGCCATCATTTTCGAGGCATGGCAGGTCCGTGAACATGTCGAGCATCGCCCAGACCGGCGCAATGTAATAGTGCATCTGCGCGAACACCTTCCGGGTGTTCGTCCCGTCAGAAATCGACGACTGGCTGCCCTGCAGCTTGCCGCCGGTCGGCATGAGATCGGCGCCGAGTGCCATCATGCACCCCGGTTCGGTCACGACATCGACCATGCGGTTCGGCGACCAGTAGGACACCTTGACCCCGAACCAGAACTGGAGGCCCTTGCGGCAGGCGCAAAGCGGCTTCGAAGAGGATTGCGCGTCGAGCGCCTTGTCGAGCTTGTCGAAGCTCCCCACCCGGATGCCGCCGATCGTGATCGGGAAGATGCAGGTCCAGCGCACCTTGGTGATGGGGTTGAAGACGGTGCCCGCCTCGCACTTGGAGGCGTGGGCCTGGCCCGGAAGAGCAAGCGTCATCACGAGACCGATCAGCAGTCCGACCATGAACACGGGGAGACGGCCGATCATCGCGCGGCCCTTTTCGATGCGGTCGAGATCGCCCGGCTCTTGGGCCCGTATTCGGTCAGCACGAGGCGCGTGCCCGACTGCTCGACGATGACCGGCGCCACCGTCAGCCCGAGCCGCTGCTTGACCCGTTCCTCGAGAATGTAGATCGGCCGCCCGGTCTTTTCGGACAGGTCGATCGCATCGCCATTCTGACTGCCGAGCGCCGAGAGCAGGATGAAGTCGCTGGATCGTGCGTTGTGGAGCGCCCAGCCAAGGTCGCGCGGGTGCACGACGACGAGGCGCTGCGGCAGCTTCACATAAGTCAGGGGATTGAAGGTGAAGCCCTTGGGGTAGAGCGTCTTCCCGTCGGGTAGCGTGATGTCGAAGTCGAGCGTGTAGAAGGGGACGACGCTGCGCACACGGTCCGCGCTGGCGATCCCGAGCGGTGCGGCCTTGAGTGCGCTCCAGCTGTTCCGCGGGCCGAACGCCTTGCCCATTTCGCTGGGCAGCGTCGCAACCTTGGCTTCGATCTCGGCCAGAGCGTCGGGCTCGGCGATCGGCCATGTCCGGCCGATCGTGCTGCGAGAGGCGATCGAGCCGGTGGGAGTGGCGAGCGCCATCGTGCCGGCCGCTGCCAAGGCACTGCCACCGGCCAGAATGGAGAGGATGGCCACGATGGGGCCGCGGCGAATCCCGCCGACAAGACTACCGCCCATGACGCTGCCTCCAATGCGCTTCAGGCGGCTCGGGAATGCCGATCAGGGCGGCGAGGAAGGCCGCGGCAGCCAGGGGCGTGAGGATCCAGATCAGCAGGCCATTCTCCGAGCCGAGCGAGGGCGACATCAGCAGGAGCCCGCTCTGGACGAGCAGCAGCAGGAAGCCGCTTATCGTGAGCCGGATCGCCGAGGGCGACGGGGTTGACGAGGTGAGCCCGTTCATCGCCGCCTCCACCGCCGCAGGCGGCTCATCAGCTTCGCGGAGCCGGCCGAAAGACTGAGCAGCAGTAGACCAGTCGCATATGTGGACGGCTCCCTCTTGCAAGGGCTGAACGGAAAATTTGATCGGATCGCTTGCTTCCATATGTCCGGCCTTTCGGTGCGGTCGCACGTGACCGCTGGCCAAGATGGTTTCCGCGGTGTGTG
>NZ_RQSI01000051.1:0-23819 GCF_003856955.1 Novosphingobium sp. LASN5T | reverse complement strand
CCGCCGATGCTGAAGCCGATATGCGCACCACCGTCGACACCGCCCGACTGTCAGGCGCAAATCCCTATCGCACCATACTCAGCGCCGTCACCGCATGACCGCTCAAATTAGGGGGTGGGTAATTACGATCGGAGCGTCGCAGCGGTCGGACATATAGAAAATGAAAAATGTTCAAGCACAAATTATCCGGTCAACATATTGTGGGATATTAAATTTGCATGTTCATAATATCGTTGTAGGCAGTTAGCAGCTTGTTACGAACCTGAAGTGTCGCTTCAAAATTCACGCTAGATCGAGCTTGTAGGAGAGCCACGGTAGCGATGTCGGTCGTTTCACCACGTTCATAGGCTTCGGTTGCAACGTCTTCCTGCTCGAGCGTGGTATTGACGTTCTGAATAGCAGTTTGAAGGGTAGAGGCGAAGCCGCTAAGTGGCTTTGCACCGATCTCGCTGTCCGTGGGGCTCGAACGGGACGTTGCAGGAAGCAGGCCCCGCAGCGATGCGTTGCGGTCAAGCATAGTGGCGCGCATCGCCATTATATTCGCAACCGATAAATCGCTCATTGCTCGTGGTCCACGTAAACGATCGCTCGCATCCGGCTTAACCCTGCTACTTTAAATATTGGTTAACCATATCAATATCAGGGCCAGTGCGTGCTGAAGTGAGAAGCGCAGTGCGAGGTGTTGGGCCCACGCTGGTCGATGTACATAACCAATTGCGTCCGCGGGCTTAAAACCCCGTGGCGCTGTTCTTGTCGCAGGAAGCTCTCAGAAATTCCAAGGCTTCTCCGACCCGGCGCACCGAGGCATTGTCCCCTACGTAGATATCCACCCCCCGGAAAGCGGTCATCCCGCCTGTGATCTCAACATAGGATTGAGGGCCGTTCGTTGAGAACGAGGGCCGGATGGACAGAGCGCGGCTGAGATCGACAAGGTGACTGCTTTTGTCATTGAGTGCGAGCACCATCTGGCACGACTGCTTGAAGCTGACGGCAGTCACGGCCGACAGCCGGACAAAGCCGGGCCAGGGTTTTACTTCGGCAGGGCCGCGTGCAAGCATGTCGGAGATGAAGGTGGTGGCGCTCTTCGCCGTTTTCGCAGGCGCGGCACTGACTGATTGAGCTTGCGCGGTATATCCCGGCGCAACGGCAAGAAGGACTGGCACTGTTGCGAGTACGACTCTAAGCATGTCGATAGCGTGATTTCGTTGGCGAGGCAGGATACAGCGTCTTAACGAGGACGTGCATCGATCCGGCGCTTTGATTCCTATTCCGCTCATACCAGGTCAGGCGGTAAGCCAACCGCCGGTAAAGCGCCAAGGCGGCGGCGTTGTCCGGCTGAACACTGATCATCATGCCGCTGAACCCTGACGACGCAGCCCACGCCTCGGCACGAGAAACGAGGCGGGTACCCCAGCCCTGATTTCGCCACTCCTCGTGTACGGCAAGCTCGAAGGAGGCGAAGGTGCAGCCTGGGTCATCGACGATCTCCCCGACATAGATCGCGCCGAATTTGCAGAAACCGCTGACGGCGGCGAACATGCTGCCGCGCCGATCTGGATAGGCTTCAAACGAGGGAATGGCCTCAGGTAGCTCGACAACAACCGGCTCCTCTGACCAGACTCTTTCCAGCATTGTCAAAGGGCCAAGCCCATGATGTTTTTGTGGGCACATATATCCGGATTTGGCATGGGACACTGCGAATGCGGCCTGCCCGCCATTTGGAGCGGAACCCGTAGTTCTAACGAGTGCCTCTATCATCGCAGCAGCGAAGCGGGCCCCGGCTTCGCCTCGTTGCTAATAGCGGCCAGACCCACGCTAGCAACATTCTGGAGCGCGTTGCTCCGCGCCAGGATGGTGCTCCTGATGGCCGTAACTTCGTAAAGCGACATGGGAATTTCCCGAATTAGACGACGCTCTGGCGACAATAACACCAAGCCTTTAGAGGATGGTTAACGACATTCAAGAAAGATTGAGCGCTGATGCACGGTGCCATCTGGGGCAGGGTGCCTGATGGAAGCCGGTCTGGCCGACCTTCAGCTCCCATGACCTCGAAAACCCTTGATGGTGGCGTAAGCGGTCGGCGTCGACTTGACCCAGGAGCGGCAGGATCAGCCGTTTAAGCCGCTCGTTGTCCGTCTCGATCCGGTTGTTTGAGATACTTGGCGCGGCGGTGGTCAACGTGGACGGGGCAGACGCCCTCCCGCTCCAACTCGGCAATCGCAAGGCGGTAAAGGCGTGCCGCGAGCAGGCGGAAAGGCGAAGAAGTCGGCGCTACACGATCGAATCAAATTGATGGCGGCGCGACAGCTTTTTGCCTGTGGACTTTCGTCTGGAACGGAAAGCCGATCGATCGCTTCGCCGATGGTGACCGCATGCGGCGCAACAATTACAGGCTCACTGGCGGTCCTTTAGTTCAAACGGTATGCGGACGAGGCCTCGTACCTGGCTAGGTCGCCCGTCGATCATCGTCGGCGACCATCGCCAGCGGCGAACAGCATTGAGCGCAGCTTTGTCGAGGCGATCGGCGCCGCTGCTTGCCGCGACCGATATGGCGCTCACCCTCCCTTCCTCATCGACAACGACCATGAGGATGACAGTCCCGGTCTCGCGTCGGCGCCGGGATTCTATTGGATAGCGAGGCGGCTCGGCTGACAGCAGCCGCGTGTTGAGGTTGACCAGGGTGTTCGTTGCTCGTGACGGTGGCGACTTTGTCTCCTCTGTCTTGACCGGCGCGGGCGGTTCCGGTTCGGTTTTCGGGGTCATCTGGATCGTCGTGGGCGCCGTCGGCGTCGCGACGAGTGGAGGCGGAGCGACAACCTGCTGGGGCTTGGGAGCCTTTTCGACCATTTTCTGCGTCGGCAGCGCGATCGGCTCGGGCGGCGGCGGATCGAGCGGAAGAAGATTGACCACCAGCGGCGGCGCCGGAAGCCGTTTGGCAATATCTATGTTCAAATGCTGCAAGGCATAAAATCCGGCGACATGGATCACAGCGATCAGGCTAAGCGAAATCCAGCGGGGCTGACTGCTCGGCTGATAACGGCCAGGCGTCTCGCCTTCCCAGGGCTGTCGCGCCTGATGCGCAATGCCCCGATGAGTCTCGCCTGATCCATAGTCGACGACTTTCACGTCCTCACCCACGTTTTAACTCGGAAGCGGCGCGATAGACACCTGTGCGCACGCGCACGAGCAGTCCCTGCTTGAACATCAGGCTGACGACCTGCCGTGATACGCCGAGTGCGGCCAGATCGCGCGACGAGGCGATACCGCGTGAGCAAACGAAGGCGAGCGCCTTTTCCTGTAGGCTTTCCGGCATCGGCGGCAAGGGCCGCCGCTGCGATCGAGGGCGGACTTGCAAGAGCGGCGCGGTCGAAACAGACAGTTCCTTGCAGGCGTCGATCATGCCCGAGAGGCGGGAGATCGACGCGTGATTGAGGTGCACGCCCTCAAATGCCAAGCGGCGTGCGCAGGCAAGCGTGGGCGTACGGATTGCCCCACTGATCTTCAGGAGCACGCCGGGATTCTCGCGTTGCATCGCGGCGATGCAGCCAAGCAGGCATAGCTCCTGCCGGCTTGCATAGGCGCCTGTAAGCGGTCCCGGCCGAAACCCAAGCGCGCCGGCGGTCGTGCGAAGCCGATCAAAAAGAGCAAGAAGTTCGCCGGATGCCGACACAGGATCGGCCCCCCGCAGGAGGCCGATCACATAGCGTTCGCGCGAGGTGAGCCGGGCAAGGCTGAACACGCGCATGACAAGTGTCAGAACCGGGCGTTAAGGCTGATCCTGAACGCTCTCGGCGATCCAGGCGTGATGTTGTTGTTGCTGTTCGCGTAAAGGAAGTAGCGTTCGTTGAGCAGGTTCTCGACATTGACTTGCACGCTGAGGTTCTCGCTCAAGTCGTAGAAGGCGGCTGCATCGACGCGGGTGTAGCCGGGCATCGCGACGATGTTGTCGGTGCCTGCAAACCGGCGGCCTTGGCGGATAACGCCGATCGCACCGCTCAGTCCGCCGCCAGGATTGAAGCGCGTCCAGATCGATCCGCTGTGCTTGGGCACATTGGCGAGCTGGTTGCCGGCGCGCACGGTGCCCGACACGGTGTCCAGGAACCTGGCGTCGGAATAGGTGTAGGCACCGACAACGCTCAACTGGTCGGTGATTGTCCCCTGCGCGCTCAACTCGACGCCTTCGCTGCGCTGGCGGCCGACCGGGATGGTCGGCGAGGCCGCATTGTTCGGATCACTCAGCGCCAGCACATTGCTGCGATCAAGCCGGAACACGGCGGCCGTGACGTTGAAGCTGGGATTGATGTCCCACTTCGCGCCGATTTCGTAATTTTGATACTTCTCGGGTGCCAGGTTCTGGTTGGAGACCGACAGACTGGTGAACTGGTCGCCGCCGCGTGGCAGATAGGTCCGCGAATAGGAGGCATAGATCGATGCGTTCTCGGCAGGCTTGAAAATCAGCCCCGCACGCGGCGACCACAGATTGTCGGTCACATCGAAATTGCGCTGCTGGGTCGCCGGTACGAATGCTGCGGGCCGGCGGTCGGTCACCTTGGTGTTGAGATACTCGTAACGGACTCCAAGGATGACCTGGAACATCGGCGACAGTTCGATTTGGTCCTGAACATAGCCTGCGGCGACCTTCAGCACGCCGGCGTTGTTACCGCTGGTGGCGGCCGGGCGGTAGATCACGTCCGGTCGGCGAATGTTCGACGCGGCGATCGGAACGGTAATGGATGACGTTCCGACCAAATCCGTCGGACTCGCGGGGAAAAAGCCCTCCCGACGGAAATTCTCGGTCTCCTGGCGACCCAGTTCAGCGCCGACGAGCAGGGTATGCTTGATCGACCCAGTCGAGAATTCAGCATTGAGGTCGGTCTGGTTGATCAGGTTTCGCCGCTGCATCGCATTGTCGTAAGCCGATATGGAGACGCTGGTGCCGGCAGCGTTCACGGCGCCGGGAAAAACATTGCGGTATAGCTTGGCATAATCCGCGTAGCGGGTGCGGTTTCGCAGCGTCACGGCCTCGCTGAAGCGGTGCTCGATGTAGAGGGTCCCGGCATCGGTATTGGTGTAGGTCGGGCTGCCGGCCGGATCACCAAAGAACTGCCCGCGCGGCGTGTCGAGGGGCCCGCCGATACTGGTCGTGGATGCGCCGGGGCGCGCCGGGACGCCACGGTCGGCGATGCGATCGTCCTTGAAATGCTCGTAGCCAGCGGTGATCGTCGTCGCCTCGCCGAGTTTGAACGTGACAGTCGGATTGAAGCCCCAGCGGTTGTAGTTGACGCCATCGCGGTAGCTGCCGCTATCTTGATAGACGCCGGTCAGGCGCACGGCGACCGCATCGTTGAGCGGCGTCCCGAGATCGAACTGCGCACGTTTATGCTCGAAGCTGCCGCCTTCGAGCCGGAAGGCGCGATGCGGTGTCCAGTCCGCGACCTTGGTGACGCGGTTGATGAGACCGCCGACGCCGCCGCGGCCGAAGACCATCGCATTTGGTCCCTTGAAGACCTCCAACCGCTCGATGTTATAGAGATCGCGATAAGTCTGCACATCGTCACGGATGCCATCGACGAAGAAATCGCCGGTAGTGGAGTTACCGCGGAACACCAGCGTTTCGCGGTTGCCTTCACCTTGCGCCGAAAAGACGCCTGGGACATAGCGGATCGCGTCGCCGATGCTGTTCGCCGCCTGATCGTTGATTTGCTTGGCCGACACGACTGTCACGCTCTGCGGCACATCGATAAGCGGCGTGTCGGTGCGCATTGCGCCGATGCTGCGCGACACCTTGTAGGAGGTTTCGGCTTCCTGATCGTCGATGACCGTATCGGTCACGGTCACGCCCCCCAGCTCGGTCGGTTTGTCCTGCGTTTGTGCCAGCGCCGGCGAAGCCGCAGCAATCAGTGCGACCGAAAGCGAGCCCAGCGAAACGCGTGTGAGGATACCGGATTTCATTAATTCCCCCCTGGCAGGTAATAGCTAATGCGAACCAATTGCATATTTGCGATTGGCGCTATGGACGGCCAGGGGCCGCCTGTCAAGTTGGTGTAGCGCTCGTCGGCCGCCGGTGAGCAGCGTCTGGGCGCTCTTGCGTTGGTGTTTTTCCCTGTTCACTCGCAACAGGCGCCGAGCAGCCTCACCGCCATTCCGCTGTGGCTGCTCGGCGGCGGCTTGGTGCGGCTATAGCCGGATGGGACGATCAACGTCGTGGTGGCTCTGTTGCAAACGCGCTATCCGGAACCGAACCGAATGGTTATGGACGGTCGAAATTGCCAGCAGAACCATATACCATATCCGAAGCCGCAAGCTTACGGCTCACTGACCAAGTCCTGGTCACGAATAAGAATACCATAATTCCTGCACAAAATACCACAAAGGCATCAAAATATATCTGAGCCGCGTGAGGATTGGCGATATTCTCTGTGAGAAGCATAGAGAGAGATAATATAATCAGTATTATCCTTAGTTCTGTCGGACCAATGTTGAAGTAGGAAAGAGGAAATTCGTGAATGACGTGAGCGATCAGAAATGTATGGATTGCCAGCAGCAGGTATCCAGCAAGGGCGAACAGGGCGATCGACATCGTGACGTAAGGGCTGGTGCCCATGCCGACCATGATGAAGAGAATGGTCAGGCCATCACAGCTATGATCGACGAAATAGCCATATGATGGCCGCTCGATCCTGCGGAACCTGGCAAGACTCCCGTCCAACGAGTCGCCGAACCATTGAACCACAAAACCGGCGATCGCGAGCATGATCCAAAGCGGGTTGCTGTTGCTGGCCGCGTAACCGATGCCAGTCAGGGCCGCGCCGGCCAGGCCTATGCCGGTAAGGATATCAGGTGTCATCCAGCGCGGCATGCGGGCGCATAGCCAGGTCAGCAGTCGCCGTTCGGGACCGGCAAGCAGGTTTTCTTGAATTCGTTTCGGCCTGTTGGTCATGTCATTCCTGCTGTGGGTCGTTGGTGCTTTCTCGTCCATCAGGGCAACACAGGTAGGGTTCGCCGATCGATCGGCTGCGAAGGGACACGTCCGCGCAGAGCGTCGATCTCAGCCTGACGACCCGCAAGATAGTGAGCCCGGGAAGCTGCATAGGGATCAGGCGAGTCTTTGAAGGCTTGCAGTTGCGTATCGAATTCAGCCCGGTAATCGAGCGAGCCGACGATAGTGGCCGGGGTCGTGTAGGTGGGTTGGTTGAATGGCGCGCCGATTGTTGATGGGAGCACCATGCGATCGATACTCAACCCCACCAGATCACGGACAGTCGTGGGGCCGATCAGCGGCAGGAAGAGAAACGGCCCGGGCTTCACACCATAAAAGCCTAATGTGTTGGCAAAGCCGTTCGGCCGTCGCGGAAGCCTGAACGGCTTTCGTCGGGCAACATCGATGACGCCACCCACACCGACCGTCGTATTTACCGCGAAGCGGGCGATGGTTTCTGCCGCCTTGCCCGGTTTGATCTGCAGCATGAAATTCAGGAAGCTGACGGGCTCGGACAGATTGTTGAAGAAGTTGCGGATACCCGCCCGGAGCGGATCCGGCAGCACTTTCTGGTAAGTCAAGGCCACGGGTGCCACGACCGCTTTGTCGACAGCCTGGGTAGCGGCATAAGTTTGCACGTTGACCGCTTGGAGCGGATCACCGGGGGCGGAGCGAGGTCGCGCTTTGACAACAATATCGCTTTGGTCGGCAGGGCGAGGATCGATCTCCTGCGGCACCTCGCCTGTTGGAAGATCAAGAGGTGATTCGATTGCGGATGGAAGAGCTGCGACGGTCAAACTGCTGATCGTGACTGCGTTGGGCGCCAGTAGCGGCCTTGCGTCTTTTCGGTCCGCCGCCTGCGGAGAAGAAGCCGCTTCCACGGGAAAATCTACCACCGGCAAAGGCTGGCCGTCTTGCGCAACGGCAGCGGAACCGACGACCAATGCGAACGGGCTCAAAACGATCGTTGTCGTCCGGTTTGCAAATCGCATCGTGGAACCTCTCCGCTCTACCTAGTTTACGCAGCAGGACAGTGTTGCCCTTGGGTTGCGTGTTTTTTTTGAGAGGCGACAGGAGATCGAGCAACCACCTCCGCCCAAAACCGAGGGATTCCGAACGGGGTCGCGCGGCGTGTCCAAAAGAGAGCTGGACGCGGTATGGACAGGCACCTCGATACGGACACTTTGTAAACGGATCAGGCCCTTTTCGCCCACCTGCGCTTAAGCCCGCGTATCCATTCGCTCGACGGCGTGAGGGCAAACGGTGTTCGCTGCGTATTTCTATTAGAGGGTGCTGAGCAGCAAGCGCGGGCTGTGGCAGTGCCCCGTCGATCAGGAGGGAGCGCAATGGCAGGCTTGAATATTGATACCCGTCGGCATCTGCCCAGCGCGACGTTCGTGGGCATTGCCGCCGCGCTGCTAGCGGTCTTTGCCGGCATTTTCATCTATGCGGGAATATACAATATCGCAGGCGACGACCCGCATAGCAAACCCGTCTATTGGGTGCTCGAAAAGCTCCGTAACCAGTCGATCGCCGCGCGGGCGCGCGGTATCGCGGTCCCGGCCGACCTGGGCAGCGCGACACGGATCTCGACCGGCGCGGGCCTCTACACCGAGATGTGCTCAGGGTGCCATCTCGGGCCGGGAGTCGAGCGCAGCGAGATGAGCCAGGGACTCTACCCGCAAGCGCCCGAACTTGCCCGTGACGGGCAGCGCCTGAGCCCGGCCGAACAATTCTGGATCATCAAGCACGGTGTGAAGTTGAGCGCGATGCCGGCTTGGGGTCGCACCCATCCCGATCCGCTGATCTGGGACATGGTCGCGTTTGTCAGGAAGCTCCCTGGAATGCCGGCGGAAGAATATAAGCGCATCATCGCGAGCGCGCCTGCCGACCACGATGAGATGATGAAGGAAATGCCCGGCATGGCGGCCAAGCCCGGCGCGAAGTGACAACGACAACATGCGACCCAAGGCAGCGGCAATGACGGAGCAGTCGCCAAGCATCGCCTGTGCCGACGGCGATCATCGTCCCCACCGAATTGAGGATGACGAGAGCGGCGTGCAGCGGGCGGTCTGTCGTGCTTGCGGCTGCGCGCTGATGCGGAACCTGGCGACGCGGCGTTGGTATTACTCCGGCGTGCTCGGCGACTCGCCAGCGCAGGCAGGCCTAGCCCAAGCCGTTGCTGGCCGAGCGCACGCACGTCCCCACCATGGACTATGAACACGCTCGCTTGCCCGATGGAAGCTGCCACGGCGGTTGCAACTGGCCCCTCGCGCCCAAGACGATCCCGCTTAGCTGGCTTCTTGGCGCCGTAGGCTTCAGTCTTGTCGCAGTCGTCGTGATGATGGTGCGATTGAGGATCGCCGTGCAGGTCGATGCGAGGCTCGGTATCTTCATCGTGCTCGCATTCTCCGGAACCGTTACGATCCGTTTCCGATTCCGGCAACCGCTATCGAGACAGCAGCGGGTATGGCGGGACGCCGCCGAATATTATGGGCTCTTCATAAGCATCTGCGTGATCGGCGCCCTGGCGGCCTATCCTGTGGCGGCGATCAGTACGGGCTTCGCCGACTCAGCGCTTGAGCGCGTGGACCATTTTCTGCGTTTCGACTGGCTGGCATGGTATCGCTTCGTGGTGGAGCACCCGGCTATCCAGTGGCCTGAGCGAGCGGCTTATCAAAGCATATTTTTTACCCCCGCAGTGTTGTTCGCTTACTACGCCTGGAGCGCTCGCAGGGCTGAGGCGCGCCAGTTCATCCTATCTTTCTGGCTGGCTGCGTTTCTTACGCTGCTGTTGTTCTTCCACGTTCCCGCGAAGGGGCCGCTCGCTTTCCTCTGGCATGGACCGCTGCCCTATGTGCCAGAGAGCGCGCTGTACCAGGCCGATCTCATCCCCGCGCTCAGAAGCCATGCGGCAAAGCCCATCGACTTGGGGGCGCTACGTGGGCTGGTCGCCGCTCCCAGCTTCCATGCGGCGAGCGCTCTGCTCTACATCGCAGCGGCGTGGCCGCTGAGGCCTCTGCGGTGGCCGGTCACCATTCTCAACGCGGCGATGCTGCTTGCGACGCCGGTCGAAGGAACGCACTATCTTGTTGACCTGATCGCTGGGGCTGCGGTCGCGCTCGCTGCTCTTGCGATCACGCAACTGGCCGCTCGCCGTTTTAGCCCCCGTCTGGCTAGCCGTCCGCAGCGATGGAAAACAGCGCAATCGACAATCAGCAGCGCTGAATAGAATCCAGATTCTCCGCACCCTATGGCGGAAATGTTAGGGAAGAAGCTTGATTGGCCGGCTGAATGGGCCATCGCCGACTCCGCTGTATCATTCCGAGATATCCTTCTGGATTGTGCTTTGTTGGGCGTGTTGGCGCGAGCGGTGCGATAGTCGCGTCCAGCCTGGCATGCGATGGAGTTCGAGGATCAGCAGGAGCAGAACCGCTGTCATGACGGCGATATGGTAGATGCCGTAGGCGGTACTGAGGCCGACCGCAGCGGATGCCCAGAGTGTAGCGGCGGTTGTAAGACCGGTCACGCGTCCGGAATCACGTAAGATGATCCCCGCGCCTATGAATCCGATCCCTGTGACGATGCCGGCGGATATCCGGCCGCCATCGCCGATGGCGCCGGAAATCAGCCCGAATGCGCATGCACCCAACGAGGTGGCCATATAGGTGCGGATGCCGGCCTCGCGGCCGCGATGTTCGCGCTGCCATCCTATAATGGCCCCGAGCAGGGCAGCCAGACTTATACGGCCGATGTCGACCCACCATGGTGCATCGCCTGTTGCGAATTCCGTCATCAACGCCCCGATCTCTCACCACTTATAGAAATTGAATAACGATCAACGCACCTGCGGTGGCCGCTATGACGGCCGTTGTAGCTTATCCGAGAAAAAGAAGCTTTTGGGCGCGGTGAACTGTCCCATGCCGCTGCGGCGGGACACCACGACCATCGGCGCGACCATGATCGGCATGGAGACGATGCCGTTGATGACCGCGCTCCAGAACAACACCTTGATCGGATGAGTGACGAGCAGTGGATTGCGGCGTTGAGCGGGGCGGCAAGGGTGATAATGCCATAGAAACCGGCGCCTCCCCAGGGCGCTGGTCGAGGCCACACTTCGACCATGCGCAATCGATCGTCGGCGCAATCCAAGCTTCAATTTCCTCTCCCGTTGACGTAACTGAGCTCATCGAGGCTATATACGCGTGGGGAATGAAGCGCGAATGGTTTAAGGCCTTGTCGCATAGTTGTTCTTATGAGGCTGAGTTACTCGCTCGCTTATGCCGGACAACTGCGTCACCAGATAGAAGGGCCGCCTATATTCCGAATCTAAAGTGAAGTCAGACGACCAGATAAACGCATCATGAATGCGTCGCGAGCGACGTGATTCACTATCGAATGCAAAGAAGTAGTGGTTGACCAGCATGCAGATGCCGCCGGGCGACAGAAGCTGTGCTATGCGCCTCGACAATGTTTTCAGGGCCGCATCGTCCAGCGGAAATAGATAGTAAAGGACATCCGCGATCATGATAAGATCAAAGCGGCCGTCGAGAGATGACGGTAACGCCATGATATTGTGGGTTTCGAAGGCCAGGTTCGGCACGTCGGCATGCTGTACACGGGCACGCGCGATGGCGGTAGGCGCAACGTCTACGCCCAGCACCGAATCCGCATGAGCTGCAAGATGCCGCGATAGCAAGCCCAGACCGCAGCCAAGGTCGAGCGCGTGATGGAAACGTCGGGGTGGCAATCGTGAGGCAAGAACCTCATATTTCCGACGCTGATAGCGATAGTGCGGTGAGCCTGCGGCCCAAGGGTCGGGGTTGGCGGCATAGACGGCCTCAAGCGCAGCGGCCGCACCCTGCGTTGAGCGCAGCTGATTGAGGCGAGCATCGGTGCGGGCGCTGCGAACGAATAGACCAACGTCGCGCAAGCCCATGAAGAATGGCATTGCTTCATTCATTCCTGTTGCGCGCGGCCTTGCCGCGAGGGCGGGCCAGGCAAAGCGCAGCCGGGCGGCTCTGTGGGCCGTCCGGCTGCGGCACTTTACTTGCTGGTCTTGGCTGCCTGGGAATGACGTTTGCCAGGATGGTGTTTCTTGGCTTTATGTCCCTTGCCCGTCATTCCTGTGGAGGCACTGGCTCCTCCGGACCTATGCGCAGACTGACTGCTCATCGAGCTGTTGGACATGCCCGGCATCGACTTGTTCATCTGTGCGGTAGCTGGTGCGGTGATGACTAGCGCAGCGGCAGCGATAACAGGGATCGATTTAATGTTAGTCATGACGCTCTCTCCTCAAAACTAACTAAAATAATTCATTTAATCGAATAGCTTTCAAAAAAAGCAGTACAGGGCGTTAGTGGCGTTCGCCCCTGCGGTAATAGTCCGGATGGTCGAAGGTGTGCCAACTGGGATGGTTCTGATACCAGGACTGTGGGTGGCCATAGTTCCGCCAGTCCGGCGGATAGGTATATTGTTGACGCTGATTGTGTGCGTCCTGATAATAGCCCGTCTGATATGGGATGCGCGAATTATTTGGGCCGGGATAATAGCCACTGGGAGCGCCTCTATGCTGATCATGGCCATGCCCCGGGTCGGCGAACGCCGGACCACTGAGTGACGCAGCGCAGGCCAGCGCGACGCAGGCCAGAATTCCGTAGCTTCTGCTTGTCATGCGCCTTCTCCTTAAAGCCTGCCGCAGGAGCGGCACGCATATTCTCTCTTATGGAATACGCACGGATGCGGAAAACCCCTCAAGGTTCGTTGCGGCTAAGCCGGAGGGCACCCCGCCCGGTGAACGGCAACCTCTATCCGTGGCCATTATGATGTTCACCGGCGAGCGCGCAAACCCGGCGCTACCACACCAGCGGGGCACAGCCTTTCAGTCCAGACTGCCGAGCGCGATCGGTGAATGCCGGCTGTCGATTGTATTCAGCATCGGGCAACAGCGAACCGCTTAGATCATCAGCACGGTCGATTTGACGATCGCGCCTGAAAGGAAGAGTGATGAAACGCATGGTGCTTGCAGCTGCGGCTCTGGCCGCGACGGCTTTTACTGCGGCGGCGCCCAGCGCGGCGTTTGCCCAGGATCACTATCGCGGCGGCCATCACGCCCGCTATGATCATGGCGGCGACAATCAGGATTATCATTCGCAGCCCCGCTGGGCCGGTGATCCCTATGGGACATGGAGCTATAATCAGCAGTGGCAGAATAACGGCCATGCCCGCGGCCACGATCGGCGCGGCTACACCGGCCACGGATATGATGGTCGCCAGTATGACGTCCATGGCTACGATCAGCGCCACGGTGGTGGGCACTATTGATCGTATGGCAGTTGGGGAGCGGACTGGCCGAGACACGGCTATCAGCTCTTTCTGAGCAGGCTCCATGTTCTGCGTCATGGCCAAATGTCGCTCGGCTGCGATACAGACATCCTCCCATCGGCATCGATCCATCTGACCTTGTTGCGCGACGCTTCACGAGGCTAAGGCCGAGAGCGGCGATCGTGAACGATGAGCGGCGGGTCATGAGCATAGATTCAACCGAGGCTGCGACCGTCCGGTGCGAGGCGCGGCGTAGTTAACCAAATTTGAAGGCGTTTTCCTTAAACCGGTGGGGGGCCGGCTAAGGAGTTTGATCGGTGAGCGACATATCGGTCGCGAATGTCATGGCGATGCACTCGGCGATCCTTGAACGCAACGCGGCGCTGCGAAACGTCGCCCCGTCTCTTCCCAGAGCGACCGCGGGGGTCGGCAGCGTCGCAGGCGTGGGGTCGGTCAGCTTCGCGTCCACGCTGGATAGCGCCGTCGAGAAGGTCAACGCCACTCTCGAAGCGGAGGACGTGGCGACCGAAGCCTATGAGCGCGGTGAGACGAACGACATCGCTACCGTCGCCCTGATGCAGGCCCGGACATCGGTGAGTTTCGAGGCGACGCTCCAGGTCCGCAACAAGTTGCTCTCAGCCTACAAGGACATCATGAGCATGCCGGTCTAACGGAGAAAGCCACCGGCCGCTCCGATTAGTGGTCGTGATGATCCCCGTGCCCACCGTCGAAGCCGTGCCCGGCATAGCCATGGTCGCCCCACCCGTGACCACCGTCATGCCAGCCGTGTTCGTAGCCATGGTAGCCGTAGCCGCCGTGCCCATGGCCGCCCGTTATGATAGCGACCGAATACCCATGCGAATGGCCGGGATATCCAGCATAGGGGTAATAGCCGCCGTATGACGTATAGGGCCCATAACCATAAGGGCCGTAGCCGCCGTAATAAGCGCCCGAGTAATGGCCGTGACCACGATAATGATGACTATGATGATCATGATGGCCGTGCGCTACCGCGACCGAGGGAATAACGCTCAAGGCCGCGCCAGCAGCCAAGGCCAGTAGTTTATTTCGCAACATCACGCTTCTCCGGGGCTCCTGGACCGATCGAGTTTCTAACGACTCCAACGCTTGACAAGTCAGGATGATACAGACGCTCATATGAGTCTGGCCTGAACGCCGCCGATTCGCAGCCTTCGGCCCAAAGTGCGGAACCCGAATTTCCTAGCTGATCGTGCCCAGGCTTGCTCAGCGCCGCATCAGGCCTGGCTCCGTCATCGCATGGTCCTGCTGGTGCAGAGCCCATCAAGCCGCCACTCGACGCGCCCACCGCGAATTTTAAAAATGCACTGCAATGGTCGGATTCACCTCCTTCCGAATATATGATAATGTCCTTTATCACACACTCGGAGGGAGCGGAAAATTGCGCGCGGTGCATGAGAATATCGACGGGCCTTTGGCGATCGGCGAGGACTTGGCCGTCTATGGCCTCATCACCCAGGGCGCGACCCTGCAGGGCGGCGTCAAGCTGATCCTGCACGGCACGATCGCCGGCGACCTCATCATCGAGCCTGGTGCCCGCGCGATCATTCACGGCACCGTCGCGGGCCGCGTCTGCAACGATGGCGGCCGCGCCGAGATATTCGGCATGGTCGATGCCGTTGAAGACCTGTCGCCCGACGCCGTGACGATCATCGCCCCCGCCGCCCACGTCCGGCGCGGGCGCGCAGGCGCAGCCCGGAGCCGCCGCGCATGACCGAAGCCGCCCCCACGGCACCCCCGCAGCGCCGCCCCGTCATCCGGGCCGTCAGCTTCGCCGAGGCCGGCGAGGCGATCGGCCGCTTGCTCGCCATCGCCATGCCGCCCACGCGCGCGGCCGAGACCGGCGCATCGGCGAAGGTGGCCGATTTCCTGCTGGCATGGTGGAACGGCGACGAGTGCGGGCATTTTCCGATCCTGCACCTGTGCAACCTCGATGCCGTGATCGCCGAGGACATGCTGACGATCATGGCGTGGCTGGCGCAGGAGCCGACGACCTACGCCGACGCATGGGGCTACCGCGACGCGATGGGCGACCTTTGGGTGCACTATCGCGGCGATCCTGCCGAGAGCGTTTAAACGTGCCGGAGATCTACCGCCGAAAGGGAGGCCGCTATGATTGAGGATGAGGATGAGGCTTTCGCCGATAATCACGCCGAGCGCGACCAGGCCAAGGCGCTGCGCGAGCAGGCCCGCGCGGGCGGCCTGCGCTTCGAGGCGTATCTTACCGGCGATCAGGCCGATTGGCTGTTGGCGCGGGTCGAGCGCGGCCTGTTCGTTGACCCGTCCGAGGCGGTGTTCGCGATCGTCCAGAACTTCATCGAAATGGAGCCGCACCGCGATTTGCGCGACGAGCTGCTGCGCCGGAAGCTGGAGCGCGGCCTTGAGGATGTGAAGGCTGGCCGGGTCCGGCCCGCCGAGGAAGTGTTCGCCGAGCTGCGCCGGGAGCTGGCGCAGCCGCGCCCCGAGCCGGCGCGCTGGGAGAAGATTCAGCGATGAACGAGCTGGCCCCCCTGCCCTCGCCGGCGCTGGCGTTGCCGGCGCTAGTGGCGTCGGCCGACGACGCCACGCGGCTGCGCTTCCTTGAGTTTTTTGCCGTGACCATCCGCAACCCGCATACGCGCCGCGCCTATATGCGCGCGGCGGGCGACTTCCTGGCCTGGTGCGAGGCGCGCGGGGTGGCGTCGCTCGCCGGCGTGCAGCCGCTTCATGTCGCGGCCTGGGTCGAGGCGCTGGGGGGCGAGCTGGCCGCGCCCAGCGTCAAGCAGCAGCTCGCCGGCGTGCGCCACCTGTTCGATTGGCTGGTGACGGGCCATGTCGTGCCGGTGAACCCCGCCGCATCGGTGCGCGGGCCAGCGCACAGCCAGCGGCGCGGCAAGACGCCGGTGCTGGCCCCCGACGAAGCGCGGGCGCTGCTCGATCGCATCGACGTGACCACCCATGCGGGGCTGCGCGACCGCGCCTTGATCGGCCTCATGGTCTATTCGTTCGCGCGGGTCGGCGCGGCGCTGGCGATGAAGGTGGAGGACGTGTTCGTGCAGAACCGCCGCCTATGGGTCCGTCTGCACGAAAAGGGCGGCAAGCGCCACGAGATGCCGTGTCACCACAATCTTGAGCATTACCTGGCCGAATATCTCGACGGTTGCGAGCTGCGCGCGGATCGCAAGGGGCCACTGTTCCGCACGATCGGACGCAAGACTAAGCGACTAAGCGATACTCCCCTGCCCCAGGCCAATGCCTTCGCGATGGTGCGCCGGCGCGCGGCGGCGGCCGGGATCGGCACGGCGATCGGCAACCATTCGTTTCGCGCGACCGGGATCACCACCTATTTGAAGAACGGCGGCACCTTGGAGACGGCCGCGACGATGGCGAACCACAGCTCGACGCGCACCACCCAGCTCTACGACCGGCGGCCCGATGACGTGACGCTCGACGAGGTGGAGCGGGTGTTGATCTAGGCGGCGATCGCCGCCGCACAGGCCCAGCGGCCCGCTTCCCAATGGAACCCTACCCGCTGCGCGTTGGCGATCGCGGGCGGCTCGCCTTTGCGCCAGAACGCCCGCATCTTATCGCGATCGTCCAGATGGGCGTCGGCGACGATCGCGCGCGCGGCCTGGATGAACTGCCCATGCCCGAACACATAGACCAGCGATGGCGGCGGCATGGCGGCAAGCCGCGTCAAGGCCGCCTCGCAGCGCCGTAGCAAGGTGCCGAAGCTCTCCGCCCCTTCCCCGTCGCAATAATCAGGATCGGCCTCGCGCCAATAGCGTTCGAGGTGCGGCATCCGCTCGGCGCTGCGCGTGCCGTTCCAGCGCGCCGGTTGCAGATAGGTGAACTCCTCGATCGGCCAGACTTCCACCGGCACGCCGGGAAAGCGCGCGATCGTCGGCGCGGCCGTCTGCCGGGTGCGGGTATAGGGCGAGGTGACGATGAGCGCGGGCGCTTCCGTCCAGCTCGCCGCGACCGCGCGCGCCTGTTCGTGGCCGCGCTCCGTCAGCTCGATCGTCGCGAGATCATGGCACGGCACGCCGGCGTTGCCGGTGCTTTCCCCATGCCGGATGAATACCGCCCTCACCCTATGACCCCGCCGCCTCGAACAGCTTTTCGATTTCCGCCATCGGCATGAACAGGCGGTTGGGCTGTTCGGGCAATCTCATAAAATCGTGGCGCTCATAAAATGAGGCCGCCGCGTCATCCTTGGCGTCCACCACGACCGCCAGGGAGGCCGTTTCGCTTCGCAGACAACGCCGGAGCGCATCGAGCAGCAATTCCGATCCCAGCCCTTTGCCCCGCCCCTTCCCATCGACCGCGAGCCGGCCAAGCAGCGTAGCGGGCAGGACGGGATAGCGCGGCAGTTTCTTGACCAGCGTTGCCGGCAGCTCCGCCGCTTGCAGCGACGTATTCGACAGCGTGTAGAAACCGAGGACGTTGGGCGACGGCGGCTCTATCAGCACATAGGGAAACGCGACGCGTCGGCGAGCGTCCTGGCCCGCTTGCGATTGCAGATAGCGGTCGAGCGCCTCGACGCCGCAGGAGAAGCCGGCACGATCATGGCGCGTCGTATCGAGAAGCTCGATAACGGGCCTTGCAGCGGTGCCCACGCCTATTCGTCGCCGTATCGCGCCACATAGGCCGCCACACGCTCGCGCATCCTCTTGCTCGGCTCGCGCGGGTTGAGGAGCGCATCCACGAACGCTTGGGAATCCCTGACGCTAAGCTGGATGACTTCATGCTCCGCAATGGCGCGCTTCGCTGCGTCCTGCACGCTGGTCAGCACGAAATCGGTGATGCTGCGCCCTTCGAGCGCGGCAGCGCGCTCAATGAGAGCCTTCTGTTCTGTCGTCACGCGCGCCTCCAGTCGCTCAGCTCGCCGGCGAGCTGGCGGGGCGTCTTGCTGTCTTTGTGCGTGGGCCATAGCGTGCTCCTTACTCTGCACTATGTACGGCCAATTGCCGGAAAATTCAAGGGCAAGGTATCGTCATTTCGATTACGCGTGGGCTGCCCTCCCCTTCCCCGCAATTCGGGTTTCCGCGACGGGCCGGATAAAGACTAAGCAAATAACCGACTAAGCGATTAAGCGCCTGCCGCTGGCGCGGCACCGTGGCCCTACTCGCTGCGCTCCCCAAGCCCGCAAGCGGTCTTGGCCCAAGGTGACGACCCACATGGCGGGGCGAGATCGCAAGCGGATCTCGCGTCATGGTGCCGGCGTGCGCCGGCGTCCATGTTCGTTTGATGGGGGAAAGGCGGTCCCGGCCGCCTCTCCCCCGCAACGGGATTAGACGGGGCCGTGCCTCGCTGCGCTGCGGCCGCTCCACCCCATCGAAACCCGCTGCCCCCCTCTCTCGCCGGCGTTCTTGGGCGTCCGTGTTCCGGCCGATGGCATGGCCATCGCCGGACAGGCGATTTGAAGGGAGCAAAGACGATGACGCAGGACAACCGGGAAAGCTGGCTCAATCGGGTGGCGGCGGGCATGGCTCCCTTGTTCGAGGCGGTGGAAAGCCCCCTGCCCGCGCGTATCCGCGTGGCGATCGGCTTCACCAGCGCGGGCCGCAAGGGCAAGGCGATCGGCGAGTGCTGGGACAACCGGCTAAGCGCGGACGGCCACTTTGAAATCTTCATCCGTCCCGACCTCGCCCACGCGCCCGACGCCATGCCGGCGCAGATCGCGGCCATCCTCGCGCATGAGCTGGTCCATGCCGCTGTCGGCATCCCGGCAGGGCATGGGAAGGCGTTTAAACGGGTCGCCCTTGGCCTTGGTCTGGTCGGGCCGATGCGCGCCACCACCCCCGGCGAGGCGTTCCTGTCGGCCATCGCGCCGATCTTGGATGCCGTTGGCCCCCTCCCCCATGCCCGTCTCGACACGGACGGGGAGTCGACCGCGCCGAAGAAGCAGAAAACCCGGATGCTCAAATGCGAGTGCGCGACGTGCGGCTATACCGTCAGGACCGCGCGCAAATGGCTGGAGCTGGCCGGCGCGCCGCTTTGCCCGATCGAGGATCACGGCCGCATGGAACATGAGCCGCTGGACGACGACGAAGGCGAGGAAAAGGACTAAGCGACTAAGCTAATATGCGACTAAGCGCCACGGCTTGCCTGCTAAGCGACTAAGCGATACAAGCCGCTTAGTCGCTTAGCAGGAGCCGTCATGCAGACTTGGGCTATCATCGCACAGAAGGGCGGGCAGTCGAAAACGACCATCGCGACCGCCTTTGCCGTGGAGGCCGCCGGCGAAGGGGCGGCGGTCGTGATCCTCGATGCCGACGATCGGCAGGGGTCGGCGCTCTACTGGTCGGAGCGCCGCAAAACCGACGATGTATTGGTGAAGGACAGCAGCGTCGCGGGCTTGCCGCTGCACGTCTCGCGCGGGCGCGAGAGCGGCAAGCTGGACCTTATCATCATCGACACGCCGGCGAACTCAAAGGACATTGCCATGCTGGCGGCCGAGCAGGCCGATTTCGTGGTGATCCCGGTCGCGCCGCGCGGCTTGGACGTTCATTCCGTGCTGCAAACCGTCAAGCAGGTGCAGCAGGCGGGAACGCCGTTCGCCGTGATCCTGACGCAAGTGCCGCACCAAGGCGGGGAGGGGGCCGAGGCGCGCGCCGGCTTCGCAGCGAAGGGCGTGGCGGTGTTCGATTCCGTGCTGCACTTCCGCAAGGACTTCTACAAGGCAACGCCGGTCGGCAAGACCGCGATCGAACTGGACCCCGAGAGCAAGGCGGCGGCCGAGTTGCGCGCCGCCTTCGTCGAGGCTAAGCGATTAAGCGGTTATGCGAATAAGCCACTAAGCGAGGTAGCATAATGGCCAAGAAATCGTCGGCCCTGGCTGGAATCTTCGATGATCCCGAACCTGAGGCAGCGCCCGCGCCCGCACCCGAACTGACGCAGTCGGCCCCGACACCGGCAGCGCGATCGCGGCCGAAGCGGGCAGTGGAGGGGGCGCGGGGCACATCGAGCGCCGCGCCGGCGCGGCGCAGCAGCCACCCCGGCAAAAAGCCGGTATTGATCCACATTCCCGAGGATATGCACCGCACCTTGCGGCAGCTTAGCGTCGAGGAAGGCGGCGAGCCGCTGACCGTCATCACCGAGCGGCTGTTGCGGCAATATCTGGTGCAGCGCGGCCATGCCCGGTTCGCGCCGTGAGCAAGCGGCGCGATCCGAACCCCGAGTTCGATTTCTTCATTCCATTGATGAACGACCTCCCGCTGAAAGATCAGCGGGAGGTGATGGAGCGCCCGTTTTTCTCGCTCCAGAAGCGCAAGCGCCTCAAACCGATCGAATATCGCAGCCCGGACGGCGAGGCGTGGGTGAAGGTCGAGGCGATGCCGGCCTATGGCATGGCGACGATATGGGACGCCGATATTCTGATATGGGCCGCGTCCGTCCTCAACCGGATGAAGGAGCAGGGCGTCAACGACCTACCCAGGACGCTTAGAACCACGACCTACGACCTGTTGCGCGGCATCAGGCGCGGGACGGGCGGGCGCGACTATACCGAGCTGCAAGCCGCCCTGTCGCGCTTGGAGACGACTTCCATTCGCACATCGCTGCGCGCGCCCAAGCGTCGCACGGAGGCGCAATTCGGGTGGCTGGACGGGTGGACGCTAGAGGTGGACCCCGCCACCGATCAGCCGCGCGGCATGACCATCACCCTGTCGAATTGGGTCTATGAGGGCATTGTCAGCGAACGGTCGCTGTTGACCATGCACCCCGATTATTTCCTGCTGACTGGCGGGCTTGAGCGCGCCCTATACCGGATCGCGCGCAAGCACGCGGGCCAGCAGCGGGGAGGGTGGACCTGTCGCGTCGAGATTTTGCGCGAGAAGGCCGGCAGCGATGCCCAGCCCAAGGAGTTCAACCGCATGTTGCGGAAGGTCATCGAGGCCGACCAGCTTCCCGAATATACAATGGCGCTGACCAAGACGGCCGAGGACGCGCCGGCGGTGCTGTTCGAGCTGCGCGGCGCGGCCGAGGCGGCCGAGCTGCACGCTAGGCTAGAGGCGGAACGCGAGCGCCAGGAGCGGCTTGAGGCCGATCGCCGGCGAACGCAGGAGGTGGACGATTTGATGGACCGCCTGGCACGGGGCGGGAGCCGCTGAACTATCGTGGTATCACCCACCGTTGCCCCGGAAAGCGGGACACGCTGCCCTGGATTTCGGGACAAGGAGGCCCGTAGGAGCGCCAAAACGGCGAATCAGGTCCTTTCCGAGCTGCTTTGTCGGGGTTTCACCCACCATCGCGCGACTCGGAATCACGCGGCTGACTCTCGGGGGATCACCCACCGGAGCGTCGGGGTTTCACCCACCGCACTATCGGGGGATCACCCACCGAATCACGGGGTTTCGCCCACCGGGCTAGTTTACAACTCTTTGCGAATAAACGGAAAAAACCGCTTTCAGACCGGCTTAACTTACTTAACGATTCCTCTTTTAACAGAATCCTTAACGGCCCCGGTGCGCTGTCCGCTTGAGGATAACTTCCCATCGTGCGGTGTGTGCCTGCTGCAAAGAAGAAAAGCGCCGCCTCTTGGGGGCTTCGCCCCCGCCGGCTCGCGGCCTTCGGCCGCCCCGGATGGCTAAAGCCATCCTCCCACCCGGCATCCCCCATGATGAGCCGGCTTCGCCGGCACGCTTTATGTAGGTGTGTGGAATTTGCCGAACTGTCGCGCCCAGCCATCCAATGCAGCACCCAGCGGCACCGTCGCAATTGGCTTTCCAGAAAAGCCAAGCGGATAGCGCAGCGATCCATTCGAGAGGGCAGGGCAGACGGAAACGTCGCGACTGGCGCGATTTCCGGGCCGCCCAGCCTCATTTCGGGCGTTTGGGAGGGTCAGGGAAGGTCGATTGTCCCATGCCGCTCTACGGACTTCCCAGGGCAGGGCGCTTTTCTGGCGTGTAGATCCTCGCCGTGCCGTTTAAACGTGCCGCACCGGGTCGAACTTCCCTGCGAACTCGCGATCGGCATGATAGGCGAGCTTGGTGGCGACGATCGGGCGCTGTCCGGCGAGGAACAGCAGCTCCAATTCGCCGGGCAGGGTGCGGACTTCATCGGGGGTCAGCAGCGGGCGGCCGACATGCTGCACGCCGAACGAAATGCCGGTTTCCTCCGCGTCGATCGCGCGGCTCATGGTCTCGAACACCACCGTCTCCTGGCCGAGCAGATCGGAGACGAGCTTGGCGCTGTCATGGTCGTTGACGGCGAATATCTGCAATGCCCCGGCGTTGGAGAAGAAGGTGCCGGCGCGGTCCTTGTAGAGCGCGCGGAGCTGGTGGATATCCTGCACGATCGGCCAGAGCTGGACGCCATAGCCCGCCATCAGGCCCATAGCACGCTCGACGGGATCGAGGCGGCCGAGCGCGGCAAATTCATCGAGCAGGAACAGGACGGGGCGGGCAGGGGCCGCGCCGCCGCGCGACAGATCGGTGAGGGCTTGCGCGATCATCAGGCGCAGCCAGCGAGCATAGGCGGCGATGCGATCGGGCGGCAGGACGAGGAACACGGTCGCCGGCGACGCCTTCATGTCGGCGAACGCGAAATCCGAGCCGCCGAGAACTTGGCCCATGCGCGGGCTATCGAGGAAATGGGTATGGCGCTGCGCGGCCGACAGCACGCCCGAGGCTTCCTTGTCGGATTTGCCGAGATGGCGATTGGCGGCGCGCGCGACCAGGCCGCCTTGTGCCTGCATATCGGCGAGCAGGGCGGCGAAGGCTTGCGGGGCGAGCGTCAGATGATCGCGCAGCGTGGCGAGGGTGCGGGTCGCGGGCGCTTCGCTGGCGACGATATGGAGGATCAGGCCGGCGATCAACGCCTTCGCTTCGTCGTTCCAATGCGCCTCGCCGGCTTCGCCGGGGGCGTCATAGACCAGCGCGTCGGCGAGCGTCATGGCGTCGTCAGCCAGATCGAGGCCGGCGGGGTCGATGCGATCCAGGGGATTGAAGGCCGCCGAGGGCAGGGCGGTGATGCCGAACGGGTCGAGGACATGGACCGGGCCGAAGCGGGCGCGCTGGCGCGCGGTGACGATGGCGTTCTCGCCCTTGGGGTCGATACAGACGACCGGGCCGGGATAGTCGATGAGGTTGGGAATGATCGTGCCTACCCCCTTGCCGGTGCGCGTCGGGGCGATCGTGAGCAGATGGGAGGGGCCGGGATAGCGCAGCAGCTTGCGGGTTTTCATGTCGCGGCCGATCAGCAGGCCCTCGCTTTGCGCGAGGGGCCTGGCCTCCGCGTCAGTGGCGAAGCGGGCCGAGCCGTGGGTGGCGTCGCCGTCAGGGCCGCCATATTTGAGGATCAACGGTTGGAACAACGCGCGCAGGCCCACGAGGATGATGACCAGGAAGGTGAGCATCATGCCTATCTGGCGTCACCTCAAGGTTTGTTCGCCAGACAACGATTTCTCGGACATAAGCGGAACATGGGCTACGCTACACGCTTCAACCGCGCCATTGGCTCGTTGAGTGGGTGGAATTCACCTGCTGGAAGTCGC
>NZ_RQSI01000050.1:0-24210 GCF_003856955.1 Novosphingobium sp. LASN5T | reverse complement strand
GCGTCGAGCGCCCATCAGCACCGTTACCTGCGTCATGACTGTCCTAAAGTACGTCCTAATGCACGACCTATAGGACGTCCTGAGCACACAGGGCCGCTTCAGCAAGCGGGTCTGGCCGGACGGTTACTCCTCTGGAGCATTATCGCCGTTTGTACGGTCTTGCTCTTTGCGCTCCCACTCGTCTGGCGCAAGGATACTTCAAGCGGGTAAGTCCGGGGCGCGTTCAGCAATCGCAATCAGGTGCGCAACCGCCGCCTTGATGCGCACAATCGCCAGCCTGACGACATTCGCAGAAGCGTTGCAGTGCGTCGAGGATGGGCCGCCTGATAAAGGGCTTCGTGATGACCTCGGCATATCCGCATGCCTTGGCGCGCTTTGTCAGTTCATCATTGCCATAGGCCGTGATCAAGATAGCGGCCCCCTTCCACCCATTTGCTCGAAGAGCGCGGAGCAAACTGAGGCCGTTGATGTCAGGCATGTTGTAGTCGACGATGATGCAGTCCGCCAAGCGCGCATCGTCATCTGCGAGCAAGGCGGACGCGGTAGTGTAGCTCTGCGCATCATAGCCTTTGGCGTGCAACAAGAGCTGCAACGAACGGCGAATGGCCGCATCATCGTCGGTGACGAGAACCTTTGGCCGCTTTTCGCTAGAACTGAGGAGGCTGGTGGACATAAGGCCTGAAACTGTTGAAGCCGATTTCCATTACAGTCGCAGGATGCGCGGAAGGTGTCCGTACGTAGATAGCGCAGTCGTAGATGAACCCAAACTACAGTCCGGCGGCAATCGCTATTCGCAGAAGGTCGGAAAGGCTGTGAACCTCCAGTTTCTGCATCAAGCTGGCCCGGTGCACCTCGACGGTGCGCGACGAGCACCTAAGGTCATAGGCGATAGTCTTGTTGGGGTATCCCTTGGCGAGGCCTTCGAGAATTTCTCGTTCGCGCGGCGTCAGCGCCGCAATTTTGGTGCGGGCTTCCCGCTCTTCAATTTCACGCGCATCATTCTGCTCCAGTCGCCCGAATGCTCGCTCCAATGCTTCGAGTAGCGAGGCCTTTTCAAATGGCTTTTCGAGAAACTCGACGGCGCCGGCCTTCATGGCCTGCACAGCCGTGGTTACATCACCATGTCCGGTCAGAACGATCACCGGCATGTTGATCCCGCGCTCGGCCATCACCCGCTGAACCTCGAGCCCATCCATGTCCGGCATCCGCACGTCCAGCAAAACGCAGCCAATTGGAGCGTGTCTTGCTTGCTTGAGAAACTCCACGCCAGAATTGTGGGGATGAACCTTGTATCCGGCTCGGGAGAGTACAAACCCGGCTGATTTCCGGATTGCCTCCTCGTCATCCACAAGGTGCACAACGCGGTCAGCGTTCATCATCTTCCTCCGCATTGGCATCGATCAGGGTGAACTTGAAAATGGTGCCGCCATCGTCCGGATATTCTGCTGCAATGCGTCCACCGTGGGCCTCAACGATCGTTCGGCAAATCGATAGCCCCAGCCCCATCCCGTCAATCTTGCTGCTGACGAAGGCTTCGAAAAGGCGAGGTCTGATTTCTGCGGCGACACCCGGCCCCGTATCCCGAACGCTGATTTCGATGAATCCGTCGGGACGCTTGCATGTTGCGATATGAAGATCCCGTACTGTTGACGAGGCCATCGCTTCGACAGCGTTTCGGAGCAAATTGACCAGGACTTGCTGGATCTGGACCTTGTCCACCAATACATGCTTGGCCAGCGGATCAAGATTCACGAGCGTGCGAACACCCCTTTCCTTGGCGCCCGCAAGCGCCAGCTGGGCTGCGTCGTCGATAACTTGGCTTAGATCCTCAACGTTCTTGTCGACTTCACCGCGCGCGACAAATTCCCGCAGACGCCTGACAATGAAACCCGCCCGAAAGGTCTCCTTGGCTGCCTCCGACAGTGCCTCCTGAACTATGGCCATCGGGGTGGCTTGAGGATCGGAGAGAATGTCTCTCGTTTCCTCAAGGTAATTGGCAACTGCTGTCAGCGGCTGATTCAGTTCATGCGCCAGGGTGGATGCCATGGTCCCCATCGCGCTGAGCCGCGACACATGGATCAGTTCGGCCTGCAGCTCGCGCATTTTGAGATCGTCGCGTTCTTTCTCAGAGAGATCACGGATGAAGCCAGTAAAGACGCGGTCTCCGTCATGCCCGGCGACGCCGACCGAGAGATGCATGGGAAAGTCTGTTCCGTCACGACGACGGCCTGTCACCGTGCGTCCGATCCCGATTATACGAGGCTCTCCTCCTTCGCGGTAATGCCGGATATAGTCGTCATGCCGCTCCTTGTCGGGCGCAGGCATTAGGCAGCTCACATTGCAGCCCACGACCTCGCTTTCTTCATATCCGAAGAGGCGCTGTGCGGCGGCACTGAAGGATACGATCAGTCCGAGTTCGTCGATGACGATCATCGCGTCCGGGACGGTATCCAGGATCGACTGGAGGTGCTGCTCACGCGTGTCGTTCACCGCGCGAATGGCCGCCTCGTGCGTGATATCCCGGGCAATGACATGGAAGCCGTGCAGAGTGTTCTCATGTCGCAAGGCCGTAATCGTCATTCGCGACAGATATTCGGTGCCCGAGCGCCGCAAACGCCACATTTCCCGCTCGTAGCCATCCTCGCGCGCCGCTGTGGCCAGATCAATATCCGGCAGGCCCGCGGCCCTTTCTTCAGATGAATAAAACAACTCGTGCGAGCTGCCCACGCACTCGGCAGACGCCCATTGGTCCGCTCGATGGCCTTCGCCATTGAGCGCGAGGATTTTTCCGTGCGGATCAAGAATGAGCTGAACGTGCTTCGCCGATTGCGCAAACGCAAGGCGCACAAGATCGCTCAGTTCCGCATTGCCGCCGGCAATTTCATCCATGCCCCTTTGTTCGCCTCCAGATTAAAACCAGAACCGGACGCCCGCCACGAAGCTTGTGGCGTGAACATCTTCCCCGCGAGCCCTCGCGTAGCTGGCTGTGTCTCCAAGTTTGCGGTAATACGAAACGCCAATGTAGGGCGCGAACTGACGCTTGATCTCGTATCTGAGCCGCGCGCCGAGTTCGACATTTGACAGGCCAGAGCCAATCGCAATCTCCGGAATGTCCTGCGCGGAGAAATTGATCTCGACGCGTGGCTGGAAAACGAGGCGCTGCGTGATGCGCTGGTCGTAATAGCCTTCGACCCGCCCAATGACCTCGCCCTTGTTCGACAGGAAGACGCCGCCTTCGACCTCGAACATCCCGGGAGCCAAGCCCTCAAAACCAATGGTTGCATAGGTGCGGCGCGGCGATGGTCCTATATCCTGCCGTACACCGGCCTGCAGATTGAAGTAGGGGTCGATGGCATGGCTGTACAGAAGTTGCACTTCGCCACTGTCCAGACCACGGCGAAGCTCGCCTTCACCTTCGCTCTTGATCCACAGCCTATTGATGTCGCCGCCGTACCAGGCCTCACCATCCCATCGATAGCCATCACGGCCGCGATGAGCCTGATATTCTGCGATGTTGAGAAATGCCGCGCCGAAATTGAGCCCCCCGCTCTCCTTCATCATTTCCGCATGAGCGCGCGCCATTTCGTCGGGAGGGAATTGACGGTCGGCATAGCGATCCGTTGGGACAGGGGGTGGCGGCGCACTTCCAGCAGGCAATGCAGTGCCCGACATGGCCATGCCTTCTGGGGCCGCTTCGCCTTCCGCAGCTGGCATCGGCATTTCGCCCATTGTCCCATGGTCCATCGCCCCATGGTCCATCACGGCGTCGCTTGTTGGTCCGTGGTTCATTTTGCTGTGATCGACCTCAGGTGCCGCAGGCAGGGCTGCAGGTACCGGGGGTTTCTCGACGGGAGCAGGCGTCGCGCGCTTTGGTTTTGCGGGAGACGCCTTGGCTTTTTTGGGGGCTGCCTTTTTTGGAGCCGGCATTTCCATGCCCGGCATGTTGTCCATCGAATGGTCCTGTGCCCACGCCGGAACGGACAGGCCTAAGGTGGCCGCCGTTATCAATGCTGTGCGAAGCGTGCTCATGCCGCGTCTCCCTTGGGACGGACACTGACAACGCGCATCATGCCAGCATGCATGTGGTAAAGGAGATGACAGTGGAATGCCCAGTCCCCGACTGCATCGGCCGTGAAGTCCCAAGTGGCGATCCCGCCAGGTTGCACGATAACTGTATGCTTTCGCGGCGCGCGGTCGCCATGGCCGGTGACCAATTCGAAGAAGTGTCCATGAATATGGATGGGGTGCGCCATCATCGTGTCATTGATGAGATTGATGCGCACACGCTCGCCCTCGGTAAAGGGAATAGGTTCGTGGACGTCGGACATTTTCTGGCCATCGAATGACCACATGAAGCGTTCCATATTGCCAGTAAGATGGATGTCGAGGCTGCGCGACGGTGCCCTTACGTCGGGATTCCGCTCGAGCGCCATCAAGTCTGTATAGACGAGAACCTTGTGGCCGGTGTCCTCCAGGCCCTGTCCCGGGTCGCCCATCCGATCGACTGGCATGGGCGAAATTGTCTGAACTCCAGGATCACGCTTCACTTGCGGCGCATTGCCGAAGTCGCGCATTTTCATCGATCCCATTTGATGGCCTGAATGGTCCACCACCCCGGACGCCGCTCCGTCCATTCCCGCCATGCTGCCATGGTCCATGCCGGCCATCGAGGAGTGATCCATTCCCGACATGTCCGCGGCGGCAGATGGTTCACTTGCGCTCCCCATCGCCATGGCCGATCCGGCAACGGCGGCAGCCGTTGCCAGACTTGCGGACGCGTTCTGTTCGGCGGTTGGGTCGACCCCGCGACCCTTCATGTCCATCCCCCCCATGCCGGGCATGTCCATTCCCATGTCCTTCATCGTCGCCAATGGGCGCTTGCGAAGGGCCGGAACCGCAGCGCTCATGCCCGGGCGCGGGGCCAATGTAGCGCGGGCCATGCCGGAACGATCAACGGCTTCGCCGACAAAGGTATAAGCCAAGTCCGCTGTAGGGCGGACGATTACGTCATAAGTCTCAGCAACCCCGATCTGGAACTCTTCGACGTCGACAGGCATGACATTTTGCCCGTCAGCCTGTACAATTTGCAGGGAGAGACCCGGAATTCTGACATTGAAGGTGGTCATGGCTGACGCGTTGATTACCCGCAGGCGCACGCGCTCGCCCGGTTTGAAGAGCGCCGTCCAATTGTCTTCCGGTCCATGCCCGTTGACCAGGAATGTATAGGTCGAGCCGGTCACGTCAGAAATATCGGCCGGATCCATGCGCATCTGACCCCAGTCGAGACGCTCCTTGAGGGGCTGATCCTTCCCTCCGAGCAGGCCTGACAAGGTCTGACGTTGAAAGTTGAAATGTCCTGGATTGGCCTTCAGCCGACGGAAGATCGCAGCAGGAGAAAGCGGGCTATGATCCGCAAGCACAATGACATGCTCCCGCTCATATTGGACAGGATCCATCCCCGCCGGATCGATCACGATCGGTCCGTAATGGCCTTCCTGTTCCTGCAGTCCCGAGTGACTGTGGTACCAGTAAGTGCCGTTTTGCTTTACATCGAACTCATAAAGATAGCTTCCGCCTGGCTTGATGCCGGGGAATGACACCCCGGGCACGCCATCATGTTCCGGTGGAACGAGCAGACCGTGCCAGTGGATCGAACTGTCTTCCTCAAGCTGGTTGTGGACGTGCAACCGCACCCGCTGACCTTCGCGCAGCCTGATTAGGGGCGCTGGAACCGTGCCGTTCACACCGATCGCGCGGAACGCCTTCCCGTCAATCATCATCGATTGGCGCGCGATTGTGAGCTTGATGTCTTCACCGCTGACGGTGGGAAGCGGCGCTGCGATGCCGGAAGATACAGGTTTGGCCCATGCCGGAAAGAAGGAGGCAAGGGCGATACTTCCTCCCACCAGGGCTGAGCCACGAAGGATTTCTCTACGTCCGACAATGACTGTCATGAGGGTGTTTCTGCCTATGAGATCGGGGCCGCTGTCATTGAATACGCAGCCCGTTGCTCGACCCCTCAAATTTTTTTGAGTTTGTCCATCAAGCGTGCTCGCGCCCGATAAACTCTCGCTTCGACAGCCTTCTCGCTCAACCCCAGGATCTGCGCGGTTTCCGCCTGTGTGTGCGCATCAATGGTCCGGAGGATGAGGGGTTCGCGCAATGAAGCGGGCAATTCGGAAATTGCCTTCAGGGTCACTTTTAATTCGGATCGGTCGGAGGCCGCTATGTCAGCTCCTGGAGCCGGATCAGCCACTTCTTCAGCTTCCGTCAAAGGGGCTGCTGCAAGCATAAACCTGCGCACCAGCGCACGCCGCCTCCAGTCCTTGCACTTGTTCAAAGCAATACGAGCCAGCCATTGCTTGAAAGGGCGCGCCCGATCGAAGCGGTCAAGGGCGCCAAACGCCGCGATGAATGCCCCCTGTGTGACATCCAGGCTTTCATCCGCATCGCCGATCTGCGCGCGAACAAGCCTGTACACCCAATCACGATGCCGGCGGACAAGCTCGCTACAAGCGGTCTGGTTTCCGCCGATGGCTAACGAAGCCAAGTCCTGATCTTCGAGCTCAGAGAGCTGCCCTGTCACTGCTCCCTGCCTGTGAGCGCCTTGACGATCGCCCGGTCAAATTTAGCCGCCTGTTCCGGGGTCAGGACGGATCGCATCGCAAAGATATGTTCAAGCGTTTCCTTCTGCATCTGCCCCATCGCATCGTGCGACCGGTCGATTGCCTCGGATACCTTTGGACCATATCCATGCTCGGACTCGATCGCCTCGGCGAGACGTGCGTTGTCCGCGCGAAGTTCCAGTTCCAAAGCCTGGCGACGCACCGCAAAACGCTGCTCGATCACCTCGATCTGTGCTTCCTGTTTGGCATCGAGTTCAAGCTGGTGGTGCAGCATCTCATGCAACTCGCTTTCCGGCGAGCCAGAGCGGATCAAGGCCTGACCCGCAAGTGCTCCAATGACCGCGAATGCGAATGCAACGAGCGCGAAAACGAGGGTCTTTCGCCAAGCCATTTCAGCGCGACATCAGCAAGGTTGAAGGCGCCAAAGCGGCCGGAACGCCGAGAGGGGAAATGGGTGCGGCGTCGGCAGGTGCACCGGACAACATCGAACCACCAACCCCGATGAACAAAGCGATCGCTGCCGCGAGGCTGAGGCCCGTACGGTTGATGGGAACGATGGCCCGCCGTCTGGCGAGCTCCGTCATGACCGCGTCGTCGATCAACGCGAGGCGCGCGGGCGGCGGCTCGTTGCGCAGTCGTTCCAGAAGTTGATCAAGGTCCGTCATGGCTCATTTCTCCCATATCCATGGTTGAATACGCAGCAAAGGTGAAATGCCCTCATATGGACGCAGAAATTTTTGAGGGGTGTCCAAGCGCGGCGCGTATTCAACACGGGCAACCTGAGCCCGCGAAGGAGCCATTCATGAAAAAGTTTCGCAGTTTGATTGCAAGCGTCCTGGTCGCCGGAGCCGCGATTGCCACGCCGGCGCTCGCCCATCCGAAGCTCGTGACGGCACAGCCGGCCGACAAGGCCGCCACCGCCCCGACCAATCGCATCACCCTGACGTTCAGCGAGCGCCTTGTCGCCGCTGTTTCGGGCATGGAAGTCACGATGACCGGCATGCCAGGCATGCCCAACCACAACATGAAAATGACCGGTTACAAGACTTCGGTCAGTGATGATGGCAAGGCCCTGATCGCGACATTCGGGAGGCCCCTCATGGCGGGCACCTATAGCGTGCAGTGGCATGTGGTCTCGAGCGACACACATCGCATTAGCGGCACTCTCGCTTTTACCGTGCGCTGATCGCGTGGCGGACTGGGGGATCATAGCCCTGAGGTGGGCGCTGTTCGTCAGCCTTGGACTATTGTTCGGGCTGACCGCATTCAAGCGCCTGTCGCTCGGCGGTGATCACCCGTCCGATGCCGATGTCCGACATTCATGGGTAATATTGATTTTAGCGGTTTTGGCGGCGGCGCTGTCGGTTATTGGCTTCGCCATGCAGGTCAGCAGCATGACCGGTATGCCGCTTGCCGAGGTGGACCGAGCCACCGTTCAATCTCTGCTTGATGAAACGGCATTGGGCCTGGCTCTCAAGGTCCGCCTTGCCGCCCTGGTAGCGGCGATTATTTTGGCTCTGGCAGCATCCCTGTGGCGTTTGTCCAGTTCGGCGGCTCAGGCATTGGTAAGCGGGGTGGCTTTGGCCACCTTGGCCTGGTCCGGTCACGGCGCGGCAACCGATGGGACGGTCGGATGGGTGCATCTGGCAGCCGACATTCTTCATCTCATCGCGGCTTCCATCTGGATCGGCGCATTGGCAGGATTCTTGTGGATGCTGTTTCGTCCGGGAAGTGGCGAAGTCGGCAAGGCACGGCAGACTTGCAGGGTGCTTGCCGACTTTGCAACGCTGGGGTCCACATTGGTTATGGTTTTGCTGCTGACCGGCCTCGCAAACGCTTACTTCATTTTGCGCGACGGAGATCCCTGGGCTGCTCTGGCGGCGCCCTATGGGCAGTTTCTGGCCCTCAAAATAATCTTGTTCGTCGGCATGCTCGCCTTGGCTGCGGTCAATCGGTTCCGGCTCACGCCCGCCCTCATCGCAGCCGTCGAGAGGCGTGATCCTGAGCGAACCCTTAAGCCGCTGCGACGGAGCATAGTTCTGGAATTTGGCTTGGGGATCGGGATATTGATCCTGGTGGCATGGCTCGGGACGTTGGCACCAAACCCAATGCCGGGGGCATCGTGAACCCTCCGATATGCGCGGTAGCTGGAGAACAGACACATGACTCCTAATCACACTGGCAACCATCAACCAGAAACTGTGCGTGATCCCGTTTGCGGCATGAATGTCGATCCGTCCGTGACCCTACATCATGCCCATCATGGTGATCGAGCGTTCCACTTTTGCAGCGACAAATGCCGCACCAAATTTGTCGCTGATCCAGAGCGCTATCTGGCGCCCGCTGAGTCCGTCGAAGCGCCCGCCGGCACGATCTGGACCTGTCCGATGCACCCCGAGGTTCGGCAGGATCACCCAGGGGCTTGCCCGATCTGCGGTATGGCGCTTGAGCCGGCGGAAGTAGGTCTCGACAGCGGTCCCAGCCCAGAAATGATCGACATGACCCGGCGGTTCAAGATCGGCCTTGTACTGGCGCTGCCCGTGCTGGTGCTGGAGATGGGCGGCCACATTTTCCCCGCGCTTCATCACATCGTACCGATGCAGCTCTCGACCTGGATCCAACTCGTGCTGGCTACGCCGGTCGTGCTTTGGGCGGGTTGGCCTTTTTTCGTGCGGGGTTGGGCATCGCTCAAGACCCGGAACCTCAACATGTTTACCCTGATCGCGATGGGCACCGGGGTCGCATGGGTCTACAGTATGTTCGCCGCGCTTGCGCCTGAGTTGTTCCCACCGGCGTTCCGCAATGCCGATGGGAGTGTTGCCGTCTATTTCGAAGCCGCTGCGGTGATCACCGTGCTGGTTCTCCTGGGCCAGGTCCTGGAACTCAGGGCCCGCGAGCGCACCTCTGGCGCAATCAAGGCATTGTTGGGCCTTGCTCCCAAGACCGCGCGACGCCTTCTTGCCGATGGCAGCGATGAAGAGGTCAGCCTCGAAGCTATAGGGGTCGGTGATCGCTTGCGTGTCCGTCCTGGCGAAAAGGTGCCTGTCGATGGAACGGTCGAGGATGGCCGCTCTTCGCTTGATGAATCCATGGTGACCGGCGAATCCATGCCCGTTACCAAGGCCAAGGGTGACACCGTTATCGGCGGGACGCTCAACCAGACCGGCGCACTGGTGATTGCCGCGACCAAGGTGGGGCGCGACACCATGCTCGCCCGCATTGTCCAGATGGTCGCCGAGGCGCAGCGCTCGCGCGCGCCGATCCAGCGCATGGCCGATCAGGTCTCGGGCTGGTTCGTGCCCGTCGTTATCGCCATCGCCGTGCTCGCGTTTGCCGGATGGGGCATCTGGGGGCCAGAGCCGCGCTTTGCCTATGGCCTAGTTGCCGCCGTCGCCGTGTTGATCATCGCCTGTCCCTGCGCCCTGGGTCTCGCCACGCCAATGTCGATCATGGTTGGCGTCGGCCGGGGTGCAGGCCTTGGCGTGCTCATCAAAAATGCCGAAGCACTCGAGCACTTGGAGAAGGTTGACACACTAGTTGTAGACAAGACCGGGACGCTGACCATGGGCCGTCCGGCGGTGACTGCGATCGTGCCTGCGCCAGGCCACTCGGAAGAAGACGTGCTGCGTCTTGCTGCGGCGGTAGAGCAATCGTCCGAGCATCCGCTTGCGCTCGCCATCGTCGAGGCCGCGAAGGCGCGTAGCCTCGTGCTGGCCCAGGTCGCCGAGTTCGACTCCCCCACAGGGCGGGGCGCTCTGGGCACAGTCGACGGCAAGCGGATCGTGCTCGGCAACGCACGCTTCCTGACTGAGCAGAACATCGACACGTCTGCGCTTGCGGCAGCAGCAGACAATCTGCGACGCGAAGGCGCGACGGCGATCTTTGTCGGCGTTGATGGACAGGCCGCTGGCGCCATCGCGATCGCCGATCCGGTGAAGCCGACGACACCCGAGGCACTCGATGCCTTGCGCCGCGAAGGCATCCGCGTTGTCATGCTGACGGGTGACAACCGGACCACGGCGGAGGCGGTCGCGCGCAGGCTCGGGATAGACGAGGTCGAGGCGGACGTTCTCCCCGATCAGAAGAGCGCTGTTGTCGCGCGCTTGAAGAGCGAGGGCCGCGTGGTTGCCATGGCAGGCGACGGCGTGAATGATGCCCCGGCGCTTGCCGCGGCCGACGTCGGGATTGCCATGGGCTCAGGGACTGACGTCGCCATCGAAAGTGCCGGCGTGACGCTGCTCAAGGGCGATCTTATGGGCATCGTCCGCGCCCGCCGCCTGAGCCAGGCGACAATGTCGAACATCCGCCAAAATCTGGTGTTTGCCTTTATCTACAACGCCGCCGGCGTGCCGGTGGCGGCAGGTCTTCTCTATCCGCTATTCGGCATCCTGCTCTCACCAATGATTGCGGCGGCAGCGATGGCGCTGTCATCCGTTAGCGTCGTGACGAATGCGCTTCGTCTTAACCGGGCCACCATTTGAGCAAGCCGCGACAACAGGACATAAGATTTTCATGAGATCCTTTCGTACCAGAGTGCATTTGACAGCCAGCCGGATGCACAAATGGCTGTCTCTGATCATTGGACTGCAGGTCCTCATCTGGATGACGAGCGGCCTTGTGATGAGCGCTTTGCCCATAGAACGCGTGCGGGGAGAACACCTTGTCGATCGAAAGGTACAACCGCCAATCACTGGTAATTCGGCTGTGCGTCCCCTTGGCGAGTTGCTGAGCTCGATACCCGGCCCAGTCGAGGCACTTACCTTTCGCATGCACCAGGGGCGCCTGATGGCCGAAGCGACGACAAACGGAAGGACCTTGTTGTTCGATCCGTCCACCGGCGTGCGAATGCCAAAGATCTCTATGGATCAGGCGGCTGAAATAGCCCGGGAAAGCTGGAAGGGCGGCGGGAACCCTGAGCTCAAGGTCACCCAAGTCGAGGATCTGGCACCGGAGTTCCGGGGGCCGTTACCAGCATGGCAAGTTGCGATCGACGGTACAACGCACGTCTATGTTTCCGGTGAGACCGGGAGGATCCTCGCGGTCCGGACCGGCACCTGGCGGGTCTACGACTTCCTGTGGGGCTTGCACATCATGGACTGGCAGGAGCACGACAATTTCAACAACATCTGGCTTGTGTCATTCGCCGCCTCGGGCGTGATTTTTGCTCTCACCGGCATCGCGCTCCTGATCATGCGATTCCCTATCAAGATAAGAAGGCGCCGAACGACAATTTGACCCAATTCAAAGCAAGAGTTGCGCTTGTGTTTCATTGATTCCGAATAAATGGAGGTACGAAGTGAAAACATTTATTCTGGGTTTGGCTTTGCTTGCGAGCCCCGCGCTTGCCGCAAGTGATGTGGTAATGCACCGAGATCCGGGTTGCGGTTGCTGTGAAAAGTGGGCGGCGCAGGTGAAGAAGGCCTTTGGTCGCAATGTGCGGGTGATCGACGATCGCAACAGGGCGGCCTTCCAACGCAATTCCGGCGTTCCGAGCGCACTGGTGTCGTGCCACACGGCCGTTATCGACGGGATGATCTTTGAAGGCCATGTGCCAATTTCCGATATGCAGCGGGTGCTCAAGATGCGGCCTGCCGGAATTAAGGGCTTGGCTGTTTCGGGAATGCCGCTCGGGTCGGCGGGAATGGAAGTTCCGGGCGTTCCGGCCCAGCAATACAATGTTATCGCTTTCGGTGGCGGCGGGACGCGGATCTATGCAAGACATTGAGGGTCGAGGCGGCCCGCACAGTTGCTATTTGCGGGTCTTAAATTCGGTTCATCCTGATTTTTTGTGCTGCACCTGACATCCCCTCCATTGTGGTAATGGCTGTGCTTGCTGGATCCAGGGAGCGTTTAGAAATTCGTTATATGAGTCGTTTCTCAGGTCATTCAGTGTTGGGCTTATAGTGATGTCGGAGATGTCGAGCCCGCGCTCCGACTAAATTCTAGGTCTGGTTGGTCCGTCTCGCGTATAGAGACTGGCATTCGTGCGGATTGGCCTGCTGCCGGTTTGATGGACACCCAAGTGTGATGTTTCCACATTTTGTAGTTCCACAATGCAACGACTGAAGTTCTGCTGCGAGTTCAAGCTTGAGGCGGCAAAGTTGAAACTGAAACACGTTCCTCAAGGCCGTGCTCGACAAGGGGCGGGTAAAGCAAATTAGTATGCCAGCGACGGGGCGATCGCGATCCCCCTCGTAATGTGCGGACCGCGATCTGTGCGAGCCACTTAGATGTCGCCGGTCGCCACCGCCAGCTTCATCGACTGCCCAACCAACGCCCGCAGGCGAGCCGCGCCGACAGGATCTTCAGCCAGCATCGGCACGATGGCATGGCGTTTGGCAAGTCCGTCGCGGATTTTAGCGATCTCCGGCGCCTCGGTCGCCGCGCGCGCCGCGAGAACGGGGTGGGTGGTTCCGGTCGCGGCGAGGCTCGCATTGACGACCCAGGCCCAGGGGTCGATCCCGGCGCGGCGAAGATCTTCCTGCAGGCGTGCCGCCTCGAGCACCGGCGTCGTTTCGGGCAGCGTGACGATCAAAATCTTGGTCCGCTCCGGATCTTGCAGGCGCATCATCGGGGTGGTCATGTGGCCGGCATTCTCGCCTGCGTGCCGCATCACGTCGCGGTGATACGACCCCGTGGCGTCCAGCAGCAACAGCGTATGCCCGGTCGGAGCGGTGTCCATCACCACGAACTTGCGGCCCGCCTCGCGGATCACCCTCGAAAAGGCCTGAAACACTGCGATCTCTTCAGTGCAGGGCGAACGCAGGTCTTCCTCCAGCATCGCGCGGCCCTGTGCGTCCAGGCTCGCACCCTTCGATGCGAGGATGTGGTCCCGATAAGCTTGCGTCTCAGCCTCGGGGTCGATGCGGCTGACGGTCAAGTTGGGCACGTCACCCGCAAGCGTCTCGGTCAGATGGGCCGCCGGGTCAGTGGTGGTAAGCAGCACCTCGTGCCCACGCCCTGCAAGTTCGACTGCAACCGCGGCGGCAATGGTGGTCTTGCCGACCCCACCTTTGCCCATGGTCATTACCAGTCCCTTGCCGGACGCCTCGATCCCATCCACCAGCGCCGCAAGTGTCGGCAAATCCGCTTCAATCGTGCGTGCTACGGCTTTCGAAAGGTCCACCGGCGCGCCCATCCGGCGCAAGGCATCAAGCCCGACGAGGTTTTCAGGGCGCAGCGCGAACCGGCTTTGCGGCAGGGCTGCAAGGCCCGCATCCATGCCCGAAATCGCGGTGCGCTCGCGAGCGATCAGCGCATTGGCCAGAGCATCACCCATCGCGTCTTCGGGCATCAGCCCGTTGATGGCGAGATGCTGGTTGGCAATTCCGATGTGGGCCAGTTCGGCAGAGGTGCGAGCGGCTTCCGCGAGTGAACTCGTCCGGGGACGCGCCACCAGGATGAGCTTGGTATGCGCGGAATCCGAAAGGCTTTCCACGGCAGCGGCGTAGCGCGCACGCTGCTTCTCCAGACCCGCCAACGGACCAAGACAGGACGCGTCGCCTCCCGTCTCCAGAAAACCGCTCCAGGCACCGGGCAGCTTCAGGAGCCGGATCGTGTGGCCGGTTGGAGCGGTGTCGAAGATGATATGGTCATAGGCGTTCGTCACTGCATCGTCGGTCAAGAGCGCGGTGAATTCGTCGAAGGCCGCAATCTCGGTGGTGCAGGCGCCCGACAACTGCTCCTCGATCCCCTTCAGCGCCTTCTCGGGAAGCACGCCGCGCATGGGGCCGACAATCCGTTCACGATATTCGGCCGCAGCGCCCTCCGGGTCGATCTCCAGAGCGTCCAACCCCGGCACGGTGGCAATGGGCGTGATGTGGTTGCCGATTTCCATGCCGAACACCTGACCGACATTGGAGGCCGGGTCGGTTGAAACCAACAGCACCCGCTCGCCCATGTCAGCCATCTTGACCGCAGTGGCGCAGGCCAGCGAGGTCTTGCCCACGCCCCCCTTGCCCGTGAGGAAAACAAACTTCGGCAGATTGCTGAACATGGTAGCTCCTTTCGCCGCCCAGATCAGGGCGGCCGGTGATGCGATCAGGCGCAACGGGTCAGCAGCAGCTGCTTGCCTTACCCGGTTCCGATGCAGAGGTCACCGCGGTGCCACAGCAACCGCTGTCTGCCGCCGGTGCTGCCTCTTGTTTCTTGGAACTGCCGCAGCAGCTGGAAGTCTGCGCCTCTTCGGGGACCAGGCTGGCCGCCAGCGCGTAGATGTTGCTGGCTGAGGCTTCCTTGATCATGCGGCCGACGGCAATGGCCTCGCGCATCTGCTCATCCGTGAGCCCCACTTCGCGAGCCTTCTTCGTATGGTATTTCAAGCAAGGCTCGCAACTGGCCCCGATGGCCGCGCCCAAGGCGATCAGTTCTCGCACTTGGTCGGTGATCTCCAGCGCCGGAGAGGCGATGCCGGTCCAGGCCGCCAGTTCAGCCCGCGAAGGATAGCGCGCCTTTACCACGAGGCGCCCGTCCACCAGAAACGCGGGCAGGTCATCGCCGTCGGATTCCTGCATGATCTGCCGGATGGTATCGTTCGCGGCGAATTCCTGGGGTTCGCGGCTCAGGCCAAAGCGCTGCACGGTCACGCCCTTTGACTTCAGCCAATCAAGGTCGGCGGCCAGATCGACGTGGCGCTGGTCCACATCAGTGCCGCAGATGCCGGTCGAGCAGCACATGGCGGGGTCGTAGACGGTCAGGGTGGTCATTTTGATGTCTCCTCGGGAGCGGTGCCGGGCACCAGGAATTCGGGAAGTTCGTGAGCAGGCTTCGTCGCCAGTTCCCTGTCGGTAAGGCGGGCGTAGATCTCGATCAGGTTGCCATCGGGGTCGGTCAGCCACAGCTCATGAAGCGGCGTGCCTTTCCAGGTGGTGCGAGGTGGCTTTTCGACCGGAAGACCCGCCGCAACTGCACGGTGATAGGCATCGATGACGGCGGCCTTGTCCGCCACGCCAACTCCAAGATGGTAGAGCGTGTCATGGTGAAGTTCCTTCCCGTCGGAGACGACGAGAACGAAATTCAGGCCAAGGTCCGGGCGGATGAAGGTGGCATAACGATGGGTCCATTCTTTCGGCCAGATCCCGAGCAGCCATGCATAGAACCGCGTGCTCTCGGGCAGATTGCTGACGCGAACGCTGGAGTGAAACTCATCCGATGGCGGGCCTTCTGGCACGTCGAGTAGCGACGAAAGGATCTCGATCCTTGTCCGGATCTGGTCGCGCGCGGTACGAAAGCGCGCACGCAGGTCTTCTGGCGTAAGCGACGGATCGTTTGAGGCGGGATCGGCAATGCCCCAGTGCAGGCGCTGGACATTCCCCGGCAGGACCGGGCAGACTTCTTCAGCGCAGAGCGTGATCACCATGTCGATGCCGGCAACGTCGATCTCGCTTACCAACTTGGAGCGATGGCCAGACAGGTCGATTCCCAACTCGCTCATCACTTCGACCGAATAGGGGTTCACCACCGAAGGCTGCGAGCCCGCGCTCTGGATCTCGGCCCGGTCACCCAGGATATGCCGGGCAAGACCCTCGGCCATCTGGCTCCGGGCGGAGTTGGCGACACAAAGGAACAGAATGCGCTTCATCGGAGACTGCTTTCGGGATTGAAGGTGCTGGTCAGCCGCAGCAAGCCGACTTAGCAGCCGGCACCGCCGGTGCGCAGCAGGTGTCGTCAGCGGCATTTCCCGAGAGCGCGCTAAGCTTCGGGCTGTTTCCGTAGTCCGTCGCTTCGCCGCTGGTGTAGAAGGCTTCCCACACCACACCCTGGGGATCGGCGATCCAGCTCTTCTCGGACTTGGCGTAGCAACACGTCGTCGCGCCCTCGTCCAGAACCGGGCGGTCAGCAGCCGTCAGGCGGCCGTAGACTTCCGCCAGTTCGTCCTGGCTTTCGACCTGGATGCCGAGATGCTCGATACCCTTGGCCGCGTGACCGTTGGCCGAAATCGCGAAGTTGACGCGCGGATCGTCGAGCATCCACTTGGCGTAATCGGGTTTCACCAGGGTCGGCTCGCATGCGAACAGCGTGGAATAGAAACGGATCGACTGGTCGAGATCTTCAACCCCGACATGCACATGCAAACGCTTCATGCGGACTTCCTTTCTGATTGGGGTGTCGCCGGAGCTGCCCACGAAGTCTCCGGGCAGCAGGAAGTTTCGGTGCCGCATGATGTATCGCCGGCACAGCAGTTCTCCGTGAGATAGCCCATGAGCGCGTTCATCCCCGCGTAGTTGGCAGAATAGATGATTGAGCGATGGTTACGCGTCTGGCTCACCAGTCCGGCCCGGCTGAGCTGGCCCAGGTGAAACGAGAGCGACGAATTCGGTATGTCCAGTTCGGCGGCGATCGCACCGGCGGGTAGCCCCTCCGCGCCTGCACTCACGAGAAGCTTGAACAGCTTCAGGCGATGTTCCTGGGCCAGTGCTCCCAGAGCAACGATTGCCTCATCGAGTTGCAACGACCACCTCCTCATTTCGATAAGACTCGAAATAAGAGGCCGCCCCTCAGATGTCAATCGTTGTTTCGAGTTTTATCGAAATGAAAGTGCGCCATAGGGGAGGTTCTGCGACCGGGATTGCAGCCTGGGCACCGCAGGCTTGATGCCGTGCCCCCCTTGACGCCATGAGCACGCGGGTCAGGTCTGTCCGTTGCAATGCCAGCGAGGTTTCAGGTGCTTACGCGGTTTCCTTCGGCATCGACAACCTGCTCGCCATCTTCCTTTGCGAACGCCCCTTGTTGCCCGGTCGGCAGAAGATCGAGCACAGCTTCCGAAGGGCGGCAGAGCTTCACGCCCAGAGGGGAGACGACCAATGGACGATTGATGAGGATGGGATGCTCCATCATCGCATCGACCAGTTGCTCATTTGTCATGTCGGGATTGCCGAGGCCCAACTCAGCAAAGGGGGTGCCCTTCTCGCGTAGCAGTTCGCGCGGAGTCATGCCGGACCGTGCGATCAGGCTCTCCAGCAACGCGCGAGACGGCGGCGTTTTCAGGTATTCGATAACGTGCGGCTCGATCCCTGCATTGCGGATCATGGCGAGTGCGTTGCGCGACGTGCCGCATTCCGGGTTGTGATAGATGACGATGTCAGTGGTCACAGGGCTTCTCCCGCCTTGGCACTGGCGCCTTCACCTTGGCCGATTTCCTTAAGTTTCCGCTTCATGGCCATTTCGTCGATGCTGGCGATGGGAAGCGTGAGGAACAGCGATATGCGATTGGACATATAGCGCAGTGCCTGAATGAATGCGCCGCGCTGGTCATCGCCTTCGACAGCTGCGGGATCTTCAATCCCCCAATGCGCCGTCATCGGATGCCCGGCCCAGACCGGACAGGTCTCGCCGGCGGCATTGTCGCAGACCGTGAAGATAAAATCGAACTGGGGTGCATCCGGCCCAGCAAACTCGTTCCAGCTTTTCGAGCGCATGCCTTCGGTATCGTAACCCAGACCATCCAATACCGAGAGCGCCATCGGATGCACTTCACCCTTGGGCTGGCTACCGGCACTCCACGCCTTGAACCGGCCTTCCCCGAGCTTGTTCATGACCGCCTCGGCGAGGATCGAGCGGGCGCTGTTACCGGTGCACAGAAATAGCACGTTGTAGGTCTTGTTCATCACGTGGCGCGGCCTTCTGTCTAAGTGCAGGCGAGATCGATGATCAATTGCCCGCAGAGATCTTCGCGCCCCTGACAGCAATCCTTGGCAAGGAAGACCATCAGGGTGCGCAGGCTCTCGATGTCCGCGCGGTAGACCACCGACCGGCTTTGCCGCTCGGATGAGGCCAGGCCCGCGCGTGTCAGAATTGCCAGGTGCGTCGACATGGTATTCGCAGGCACGCCCAGACTGCGCGCTATTTCGCTTGGGGGCACTCCTTCAGGCCCGGCTTGCACGAGAAACCTGAAGACCGCGAGGCGGCCTTCATGAGCGAGCGCGGAAAGGGCGGTTACTGCGGGTTTTGCGTCCATGTTTCCAGCATTGCGGCAAGTTGGCTGAGAGGGAAACCCCTACGACTTGCGGCGCAGTTCGATCGAACCGAAAGCACCGGTCTTGAACTGGGTCTCGCATGTGCCTTCGGCTGCGCCAGCAAACGGGCAGGCGAACTGCGTGGTCTCGATCGCCACAGCCAGCGGACCGGCGGAGCCGTTCTTGTAGTTGCAGGTGGCGCGGCGGAGGCTGGTGAGTGCCAGCACCGGACGGTCTGGGCCGACTGCGCGGATCGTTTCATCGCCGCCAGGCGCGGTCACGTGGCAGAGCATTTCCCAGCTGCCTTGGCCGGTGCCGCGAACGGTCACCATCGGCGTCGCCGGCGTGCCAGCAGTGGCACCGGTGCTCGCGAGCAGTGCCGCGATGGCGAGAAGTCGAGATTTCATCATCAGGCCCCTTCCTTTATCACTCAACGAATCGAGAATTCTAGAATAGCGGAATTCACAAGCGGAAGCCAGTTATGATTTTTCTTGGGACCACGCGAGTAGGCCTAAGCGGTGAGCTTCGCGCATCTCTCCGGGTAATGTGTTAGAACCGTGCTTAAAGAATTGAGCATGATTGTGCGGCGCCCATCACGTGCTCACTAATGAGCTCCAGATCAGTCGCCGTCGCAATTATCCACTCTAATTGCAGTTGGACAGTTGCCTCGCTTTCGCACCGCACAAGCCAATCGTTGGTTTGACGAAAATGCGCCGGGGCAGAGAGGTTTACGGAATTCCAAAGTCGCTGAATGGCCACAAGGCTGCGCGCCATTTGGAAAGTCGGACTGCTGGCAGCGGCGCGACACATCTTTCGATGGGCAACTGCTTGGCTTGCCGAATGGGTTTACTCAGAGATTGACTCTGCTTTCGATCTTTGATTTTCTGATCCCGCGCATTCCCGATCAGATCCGCACGCCACCTTGGAAGGGTGCGTCGTGATTTCATCCAATTGTAGTTTGATCGTCGTTGCCGCAATGATTTGCGTCTCGGCCGCGAAGGCTAGGGAAGTCGATCTTGTCAATTTTTCTCCGTTTTCAGCTACCGCCAAAAATGAGCAAGGGGCTGTCGGAGTCGCGTTAAGCACGCACTTTGAAGGATTGGTTGAGCCGGCCGATGCGCGCCGAAGCGCTGATAGAACCCACGCTATTGGCGGAAACGACCCGTCAGGACTTTTCGAACCGAAACATCTGGCGATCCTGGCGCCTTCCACCTCGTCATCGTGCCTGCAGAATGGGTATCGCCCGACCTGGTGGTTGCCTCCTGAGGTGGAGAACCGCCGATTAGCCTATTTTGCAGCAATGTCCGCAATAGCTTGCGAAAATGGGCTTCCTGAGAGCCTTCTCGACGCGGTCATTGCTCAGGAATCAGGATACAAGGCTTGGGCACTAAGTGGGGCGGGTGCGATGGGCATGATGCAGGTCATGCCGGGAACAGCGAGAAATCTAGAGCTATGGAACCCTTGGGATGCGCTGGCCAACATGAGGGCGGGGGCACGCTACCTTCGTCAGCAGCTTGATCGCTTTGGACGCGTCGATCTGGCCTTGGCTGCTTACAATGCGGGGCCAGAACGTCGTTCCCTCGCGCTGGGCAGCATTCCTGCAATCCCGGAGACCCGTAATTACGTGCAGGCCATCACAACCAACTGGGTGCGCCTCACTAAACTTGGGGCCCCAAATTCGATCGTTGCCTCGCGGGCTATGGCGGCCAACCTGGCAGTACGAGCCTCAGGCTACCGCGAGGTATCTCTCATAACCTACGCGACCTTGTCGCAGCAATGGAAAATAAACCATTGGATTGCCGTGAATTAGTTCCTTCTATGAAGGAGCAAGATCGATGTCAACGAATGGCCCTGTGGTAACGCCAAATCCGGTCGAGATTCTCAAGACGACTCGGCGCTACCGAAGCAATCGAACCAGCGAGAAAGTCAGGCTTGACGGAAACATCGCCCGGCGCAAGATCAAGGGCAAAGAGTTCTTCTGGTGGGATACCGAGCTGCCGGGTTTTGGCCTCAGGGTCTTTGCCGGCGGTTCGCGAAGGTGGTTCATCCAGTTCCGCCAGCGCGGCAAACAGATGCGGATGACGCTCGGCCGCCCGCCTGAAGTTCGCGCGGAGGAGGCGCGCACCCTGGCGCGCGCGCAGCTTGCCAAGGTCATGCTCGATGGGCTGCCGGTGGCGCAGAAGGCGCGGCGGGATAATCCTGGAGCCACGCTGTTTCGCGATTTCGCGCTGCGCTTCTGGGCGGACTATTCGCGGCATTGGAAGCCATCGACGCGCAAGGGCAATCGCGCCCGCATCTTCAAGGATCTGACCGATATCTTCGGTCACCTCCGGGTCGATGCGATCCGCAAGGCCGATGTGCTGCGCTGGCGCGACAGCTGGGCGGACCGCTCGGGTGCGTTCAACCGCACCATCCCAATACTGTCGGTGATGATGGGCTATGCCGAGCAATTGGGCATGCGCCCGCGTGGCTCCAACCCGTGCCGGGGAACGCCGCGGTACAAGCGCAAGCTGGTCGACCGGTTTCTGAGCGCCCGCGAGTTCAATCGACTTGCTGGAAGCTTGCGCGACTTCGAGGAAAGCAGCCCGATCGCGGTTCAGGCGATCCGGCTGCTGATCTACACCGGTGCGCGCCATGGCGAAGTGGTTGGGCTGCGCTGGGAATGGGTGCAGCCGCCGCGCCTGATGCTGCCCGACAGCAAGACCGGCGCGAAGATCGTCTATCTCAACCGGCAAGCGCAGGCGGTGCTCGATGCCATGCCGAACAAGGCCGATACCGGGCTAGTCTTTCCCTCGGTGCGCGGGGACAAGCCGATCGCGCTAAGCCCGATCTGGCATGAAATCAGGCGGCACGCGGCCTTGCCCGATGTCCGGCTGCACGACCTGCGCCACAGCTTTGCCTCGATTGCCATTGCCGACGGGATCTCATTGGTGGTTATCGGCAAGCTCCTCGGCCATGCGCTTGCCGAAACCACCGAGCGCTATGCGCACCTCGCGGACGAAGCGATTGCCGATGCCGCCAAGCGCATCTCGGGTTCGCTCGCCCGGCAGCTGGGGCTCGCGGCATGACCCGGGTCTCCCTCGCTCGCATCATCGCGGATGAGCTCACCACCCTGCGCCGCTTCGATCCGGGCAAACGCCCGAGCGGCAAGGCGCGCCGGGTGGAATGGTCGGAGAAGCTGCCCGGCTTCGGAATTCGCTATTACGGCTCGGGGCGCAGCACCTACATCGTCCAGTCGCGTATGAACGGCGTGACCCGGACGATCACCCTGGGCAACGCCAATGTCCTCAGCAAGAGCCAGGCGCTCAACTGCGCAAGGCGCATTTTGCTGCGTGCCCAAGTTGGTGAAGACCCAGCGAGCAAGCGCAAGGAGGTTCGCAAGGTCCCGACCTATGACGACTTCCTCGCGATCTACTGGAAGCAGGCTGCGGCCAAGTGGAAACCGAGCACGCTCTACACCCACGATTGCTATCGCCGGCTTCATCTCGACCATGCCTTTTCCGGCATGTTTATCGACGAGATCGAGCAGTCACATGTGCTGACCTGGTTTAACAAGGTCTCGGTCAATGGCGGTCCAGGCGCAGGCAACCGCTGCTTCGAGATTCTGCGCTCGATGTTCAACCATGCCGAACGCTGGGGGATGCGCCCCGAAGGCAGCAATCCTTGCGCCTACATCCGGCCCAACAAGCGCCGCAAATGCGAGCGCTTCCTGTCCAACCAGGAGATCGTCCGCCTGGGCGAGGTCCTGCGCCTCAGGCTTCGCACCCACCCGCTTCACAGCACAATCGTCCAGCTGCTTCTGCTGACCGGGTGCCGCGTTTCCGAGATCAAGGACCTGACCTGGAGCGAGGTGAAGGGCGGGCGGCTGCTCCTTCACGACAGCAAGACCGGCCCGCGCACCGTCTGGCTCGGCGACGAGGCGCAGATGCTGCTTGCGTCGCTCGAACGACGCGGCAGTTCGGACCGCGTGTTCTGGAACAAGCAGACCCGGCGGCCTGTTGCGGAAATGCACGGGTTTTGGGCGGAGGTGAGGACCGAAGCCAATTTGCCGGGCGTGCGCCTGCACGATCTTCGCCACAGCTTTGCCAGCCATGCTGCCGCGCGCTCCGAAACCTTGCCGATGATAGGCAAGCTGCTGGGGCATTCCAGACTCCAAACCACGTCGCGCTACGCGCATCTCGACGATGGGCCAGTGCTTGAAGCGGCCGAACGGATCGGTGCTCTGATCGCTGAAGCAATGGGCGAGGATCGTTCATTGAACTATAATACTATGTGTGATATCGGAGCCGCGATCCATGACCGGTAAGCCGCGAACCCGCATCTACAAGAACCGCTGGTTCGCGAAGTTCGCAAGCCGGGAGGGGATCAGCGATGCGACGCTTGTCGCGGCCATCGATCAAGCCGATCGCGGACTGGTCGATGCCGATCTTGGCGGCGGCCTAATCAAGCAGCGCGTCGCGCGTGAAGGCGGAGGCAAGTCCGGTGGTTACCGCACGCTGGTCTTCTTCCGCCAAGAGGAGCGGGCCATATTCGCCTTTGGCTTTGCCAAGAGCGACCAGGCCAACCTCAGCGTGGCCGAACTGAAGGTTTACAAGAAGGCCGCGAAGATCGTGCTCGCGCTGACGCAGGCGCAGATCGACGCCGAGGTGCGCGAAGGAAGATTGTTTGAGGTGAATGACGATGCCCAGGACCTATAAGAGTGAGGCGCTTGCTGCCGTCCACGAGATGATGGAAGGGCTCCATGAAGGCGGAGCCATCGACAAACGCACGTTGCGCGAGTTCGACGATGCGTGCCTTGCGCCTGCTCCGGGTCTGTCACCGGACGAGATCAAGGCCATCCGCGAGGCGGAGCATGTCTCGCAACCAGTGTTCGCGCGCTACCTCAACGTGTCGAAGAACCTCGTGTCCGATTGGGAGCGCGGGAAGAAGCGGCCGGGTGGTCCGGCGCTCAGGCTGCTTTCGATCATTCAGCGCAAGGGGCTGGAGGCAGTTGCTTAATGATGCAAAGGAAGCGCTCGAAACTTGGAATTATTCCAGACTCAACATCCATCGATCAATTTTGCTGTCTTTCGAGCGCGGACAGTACGCGATCGATTTTTGCTTCCACCTCATCAAGCCGAGCACGGTCCCATTTTTCGTGCAGCGCCATGATCTCGACTTCGGTCCGCAGGTTGACCGTATAGTCGTGGCTCGCAGCAACGCGATCCTTTGCCGCTTGCCGGTTCTGACTCATCATGATGACCGGAGCCTGTATTGCGGCCAGCGTGGACAGCAGCAGGTTGAGGAAGATGTAAGGATAGGGATCGAACGCCATATGCCAATGTGCCAACACATCCGTGTTAAGCAGCATCCAGCCTGCCAGAATGAGCGAAAAGCCAATTATGAAGCGCCATGAACCGCCAATGGCGGCGACTCTGTCGGCGAGCCGGTCTCCAAACGTCATCGACTCATCGGCCAAGTCGGCGGCATCGCGGCTCACCGGAATTCTTGATCCAATTCCTTCTAGGGTCAAAACCCAATCAGCCTCTTGAAAATGGTGCGATAGGTTGATTCAAAGGCCTTCCACGATGGATGGAGGCCCGTTTTGATGTCGCGTTCGTTGTTCTGGCTGTCAGATGAAGCCTGGCTGG